>CADEEX010000008.1 GCA_902826465.1 uncultured Acidobacteriota bacterium | reverse complement strand
CTCGATCGCGACGATGCAGAGCCGGCGCGATCGTTTCCGGCGCACCTGACCGCACGCGGCTCGGTGTTCCGTCGTCGTCATCGGATTCATGGGCCCTTTGCCCTCTATGGCGGACGCATCGACCCTGGAAAGGGCTGCGAAGAGCTGCTCGACTACTTTGGCGCCTACGTCAAAGAGGGCGGCGACGGCACACTGGCGCTGATGGGTGCCAAGCTGATGTCGCTGCCAGAGGAACCCTACGTCAGGTTCGCCGGATTGCTCTCGGAGAACGAGCGCGTCCAGGCGCTCGAGGCCGCGACTGTCGTCATCTGCCCTTCTCCGTACGAGAGCCTCTCCCTGCTCGCGCTCGAGGCGATGGCCGTCGGAACCCCAGTGCTCGTAAACGGCCGGAGTGCGGTGCTGGTCGAGCACTGCCTCCGGAGCAATGCCGGACTGTGGTACGAGAGTCGCGACGAGTTCATCGAGGGACTCGGCACACTGCTCAAGGACGAGCGCCTGCGCATGGCGCTTGGAAAGAATGGACGGGACTACGTCCGAAAGCACTATCGCTGGGACGTCGTGCTCGCCAAGTACGAGCGCGTCTTCACCAAAGTCCGCAACGCCCGTTAGCTCGCCGGCTCGGTGTCACCAGTGCTGCTGACACCGACGGGCTCGACCACGCGCTTGACGTCGACGCCCTCATCCACCTGCCCCCGTCGACGGGGACGAATGTCATAGCGCTTGATCATCTCGTTCAGGGTCGTTGGCTTGATGTGCAGCAATTCCGCCGCACGCTTCTGCACGCCGCCCGCGGCCTCGAGCGTCGATTCAATCAGCCGCTTTTCGAAGTCAGTCGTCACTTCCTTGAAGGAGATCCCTTCGGCCGGAATGGCGAACTGGGGCATGTGGAAATTCGGCGAACGTTTCACCTGCTCAGGAATCAGATCGACACCGATACGCGGCGATGTGCTGAGCACGACGGCTCGCTCAATGACGTTTTCGAGTTCCCGCACGTTGCCCGGCCACGCATACTCGGTCAGCAAATCGAGCGCATCCGGGGTCAGCTCGAGATCGGGTTTTCGGTTCTCGTCGCCGTACTTGCCGAGAAAGTGATGAACGAGCAGCGGCACATCGTCCTTACGATCGCGCAACGGTGGCAACTGGATCGAAATGACGTTGAGTCGCTGGAAGAGGTCTTCGCGGAAGCGGCCGTCTGCCGTCATTGACTTGAGATCGAGATGCGTCGCCGCAAGCACGCGGACATCCACCTTCATCGGCTCGACGTCGCCGAGGCGCGTAAACTCGCGCTCCTGCATCAGCTTCACCAGCTTGCCCTGCGTCTCGAGCGGAACGGCACCGATCTCGTCGATGAATAACGTGCCTTTATCGGCCAGGTCGACCAGGCCCTTGCGCGGGAACAACGCCCCGTCGAACGCGCCCTTGATGTGACCAAACAGCGACGACTCCAGCTGTTCCTGTGAGAGGTTGCTGCCGTTGGACGCCACAAACGGGCGTTCAGCTCTCGACGAGTTGCTGTGGATGGCCCGCGCCACCAGTTCCTTGCCGCTGCCCCCCTCGCCCTGAATCAGAATCGTCGAGCGGCTCGGCGCCGCCTGGATGATCAGGTCGAAGACCTGGCGCATTCGTGGACTGCGACCGATGATGTTCGCGAACTTGTGATAGCGCTCCTGGATGTTCTGTCGCAGGCTGCGGTTCTCATGCACCAGCCGGCGACGCTCCATGGCGTTGCGCAGCACGACCAGCACTTCCTCGTTCTTGAATGGCTTGGTGATGTAGTCGAACGCGCCGCTCTTCATCGCCGAAATCGCGCTCTCGACAGACGCGAACGCCGTGATGATCAGCACCGCGAGGTCTTCGTCGATGCGCTTCAATTCGTCGAGCGTGGTGATGCCGTCGAGGCCGGGCATCATGATGTCGACAATGGCGGCGTCGAACGGCAGGGCGCGGGCAAGATCGAGTCCTTCCTGGCCGGACGATGCCAGCCGGACGTCGTAGCCGTCTCGCGACAACAGTGTCTCGAGAATTTCGCGCATGATCTCCTCGTCATCAACGACGAGGACCATCCCTTTTTTTGCTGTAGCCATGGGTAGATGGACCGATGTCTAAAGGCGCGCGCCGCTGCGCCGAGAGGCGTGAACGGCGACGGGCAGCGTCAAGGTGAACCGCGTGCCCTGACCGACGGCACTGTCGCAGCGGAGGTTGCCCTCGTGCTCGCGCACAATGCCGTACGAGATCGACAGGCCCAGCCCTGTGCCGCGGCCGATAGACTTCGTCGTGAAGAACGGGTCGTAGATGCGGGCAAGCTGCTCCGGCGGAATACCCTGACCGGTGTCCGCGACCTCGGCACAGGCCTCGCCGTTCTCGACGCGAGTCACCACGGTCAGCCATCCTCCGCGTGGCATCGCGTCGCGGGCGTTCAAGAACAGATTGAGGAAAACCTGCTGCAGTTGATGCTCGATGCCGAGGACGGTCGCCGGCGCGTCTGTCAGTTGTCGGCGCACCTTGATCTTGCTCAGTTCGAACTGGTGCTCGAGCAACGACAGCACATCGCTGACGACACCGTTCAGGTCGACGGGGGCACGCTCGCCGCCCGGCGTGCCAGGGCGAGCGAGGGTCAACAGTCCGTTGACGATCTTGGCGGCGCGGAAGGTCTGCCGTTCTATCTTTTCGAGGATCAGTGTTCGGGGGTCGGCCGGATCTGCCTGCTCGAGCAGCATCTGGGTATAGCTCGAAATCCCCGTGAGTGGGGTGTTCACCTCGTGGGCCACACCAGCCGCGAGCAGTCCGATCGACGCCATCTTCTCGGAAATCTGCAACTGTTCTTCGAGGCGCGCCTGATCGGTGACATTCTCGAGCAACAGAATGGTTCCGGCAATCGCGTCTGGCCCCGTGGGCGTTTGCAGCGGAACCGCCGTCGCATTGATCAGAAGGCGCGGCTGATCGACGCTGCCAAGGTGTTCACGCTGCCGAGCAATGACAGGCACCTTGAACAGCGCCGCACCGCGCGGGTTGTCACGCATCGCCGCTCGCAGAGCGTCGATGAAGGGAGCGTCAAACACCTCGGAGAGGCGCCGGCCAACTGCGGTGGCACGCTCGACGCCATAGAACGATTCAAGCGCGTGGTTCCAGCGCACGATCAGCTCGTCGCCGTCGAACACGACGAGGCCATCGTCGAGCGACTCGAGGATGTTGTCGTTGAACTCGCGCAGGCGACCGAGTTCGTCGGCCTTGAGATGCAGCTGGCGGAACAGCCGACCGTTCTCAATCGCGGTCGCGACCTGTGCCGCCACCGCGTTGAGCAGCGCCAGATCTTCGCTATTGAACGGTTCGTCGGTGTCGTCGCGACCGAGCGCCAATACGGCGATAGCCGCACCTTCAAAGACACACGGCACGAAATAGTAGATGCCATGGTCGCGCCAGAACTCGACATCCTCTGCCTGAAACCAGGCAGCGGCAATCGGATCGTCAAGGGCCACGGTGTGGCCAGTGTCGAGCCTGGCCATGAACGACGACAGTCGCGACAGCTGCGGTACGGGCTCGGAGAAGCCGAAATCGCCGATCGCCGTGAAGTCGTCGCGCCGGTCGTCCGCCAGCATCAGCGCCATCCGGTCGACCACGAGCGTTTCGACGATACGGTTGACCAGGCGGTGGCTGAGTCGAACGACGTCGAGGTCGCTGTTCAAATCGCGGGCAAATCCGACCAGGGCCCGGCGATAGTCGTAGCGGTCGCGATAGAAGACGCGGTCGAGCGAGTTCTGCACCGCTTCCCGTACGGGCTGAGTCAGCAGGACGACCACGATGGTCGAAAGGAAGGCGACGATCCAGTTGTGCGGATCGGCGGGGTCACCGAACATGACGCCGACCAGCTTACGGATCGCCATGAAGAGGGCAACGCTCGCGGCGAGGAACGCCGTGTAGGCAATGCCGCGCTTGATGATCACCTCGACGTCGCGCAGCCGATAGCGAACGATCGCCGAGGCAAAGGCCAGTGGCACGAGGCCGAGCGGAATCGCGGTGAGCTGTAACGCCAGCGGGGGATCGAAGCCAAGCGCCCACGGCAGCGCGTAGCCGAGGGCAAATGGTCCGACACCGAGCGTCGTGCCCCAGGCTATCCAGCGCAACTGGCGCCGACCGGTGAGCGAGGTGATTTCCCCAAACGCGCGCGCCAGCACAAAGACGGCAGCCGCGGCGCACAGAAAGAGATACAGCGGCTCGGCACGATCGAGGACGTCGAGCACGCGGGAGAGCAAGGGCCCGTCGTCTCCTCCTCTCGTCACCGCGAAGATGCGTGCGGCGCCGAGCGCCGCAGCGGGCAGATACATCACAGGCAGCAGGCGTGACACGGGCCACGCCGACGCCACTGGCCGTTCGGGAAAGACGAGCGTGAAGTGCAGCAGCAGGGGCGACAACAGTGCCATCGCCACGGCATCACCCCAGTAGAAGGTCCAGTCGAGCCGATCGAACGGTCCGGTGAACGAGAACGTGAAGGCGCCGAAGAATGCGACGCACAGCCAGAAGAAGTGCAGCGTCGCCTGATCGCGAGGCCGGCGTAACCGGACGGATGCGCCGACCAGCAATGTGAACAGGCCGACCGCGGCGAGAACGAAGTACATCGACTCGGGACGTGCCGGCGCCGCCAGCGCCACATCAAGGGCCTGTCGCGCTCCCAGGCGAAGGAGCGTATAGGAGAGGCGCTGGCCCTCTTCGCCTTGGTGCTGGTGCTCGACGACATCCGAGGCCGTTTCGACCGGGGCACCATTCACCGCCAGCAACACATCGCCACGTTCGATGCCTGCCCGTGCGGCGGCGGATCCGGCTGCGACCTCGAGGGCCGTCACACCTTCTGCCCGTGCGCCCCACAGCACTCCGTCTTCCACCTGGTGCCAGCGGGCGCGCAAGGTGATGTTGGCGACGCCGAGCGCCACCAGAACCACGACGACCGCCATGGAAAAAAGCGGTCGGGTCCAGACGCGCCATCCCTGCTCCATGCCGTCGGATCGCGACGAGGTATGGCCAGGAATGGACGAACCGTGACGCTCTAAATCACCGCGTTCAGGTGTCGACACTCGCCGGGAATAGTGTCAGGTAAACCGTTGTGAGACAACGGTTTCAATCCCACGAATTGCCTCCAATTCCAGATACATCCAATATTTTGGACGCACCTGGCATGGGCGTGAGACGGGTCGGTAGAAGGGGCGACTCAGAACCGCAGGGTGACGCCACCGACGACCCGCTTCGGCGGCTGGACCACCAACAACTCGTCGTAAACCGACTGCTCCGTCCCGCTCTCGCGGAAGAAGTTCCGCACAGCCAGCAACATCTCCCAACGGGCGTTGCTGAAGTTCATGAACGGAAGTTGTTGGTGGATCTGCACATCGAACCGACCGCCGAGAGTTGGGTCGGTAGAGCTTCCGCCTCGGCCAGGCTGAGCGAACCCATTGCTGACACGGTACAAGACCAGCACGCGGGTTGCCGTTTCCGGCACATCAGCCTCGACACTGGTCGACAGGTCGTGCAGGCGCTCGGGCGCCGTGCGCACTGCCGACGGTGCCACCATCATCAGCCGGCGGACGTTGTTTGAAGGCTGGAGCTCGGCGTCGGCCATGGTGTATTCCACCGATCCGCGCACGCGCGAGGCGATCAGGCTTCGAAAACCGACGCTACAGCCCTGGGCCTCGGCATCGCCCGCGGTCCCCACAATGTAGTGCCCTAGCTTGGCGTCTGGCTCTCCAGGGATATGGGTTCCGAATAGCGTCACCAGCTGACCGTCGACCTGCTGTCGGAACGCGCGGAACGATACCGTCGATGCGCCGAGATCCTTCTCGACGGCAGCCTCGAGGTGTGTGGTTCGCTCAGCGTCGAAGGAACGGTCGCGGTTGAGTGACGAGAACGTGCGTTGGGGTGGCAGCCACAAGCCGCTGTCTGAGGGCGGCAGGAACTCTTCGGCGCCAGGCGCCAGCGCGCGGCGAGAGAGAGAGGAACGGACGCGGAAGCTCGCCGCCGGTGACATCGTCACTTCGACGCGTGGACTGAGGAGACTGCGGTCGGCCAGATAGTCGTAGCGGGCGAAGGCGGCGCCATAGGTCACGGTCAGCGCCGGGCTCACTGCAAAGCTGTCGTAGCCGTAGACGTTGCCCGCGTTGCGGCTGCCGTCGGCGATGTCGCCGAGCGTCAGCGGGTTGCCTCCGTCGTAACGCTGGGTGGCGTACGACAGTCCGAGATCGTAGCGATGCCGGGCTGGCGCACGCGTGGCGTACGAGCCGGCAACAGTCCACGACGAGATGTCCGACTGCGTCACCGCGCCGCGGACGGCCCAATCGGCCTGATCGCCAAGAGGGGCACCGAGCCTCGCATACGCAATGTTGCTCGGCACGTTGTCGGGCGACAACAGCTGATCGGGCGAGTCGAACGAACCGCTGGTCAGGAGATTGAGCTGCCCGGAAAACGGAGTGTCGGCGAAGAAACTGCTGGCGACGCGTGCCGAGCCGATCGCCCGGCCGACCACGTCGACACCGGTCCAACCTCCGACGCCGTCCTTGTCTTCGGGCCTCTCGGCATCGACCAGCCATTCGCTCGGAATCGTCGCTTCCTTCAAGATGCCGCGACGGGCATGTCGAATCCGCCATACCGTTTCGGTTTCGGCCGGGGGGGCGGCGTCGTCCCCGGCGGTGTCGGCAACGTCGGGGTCCGTCGAGGCCGGCGCCGCGGTGTCAATGCCCGGCACGCCGACACCGGCGGCAAGTACGGCCCCCGCGCGACGCAGGGCGATGTCGGCGGTGGTGCGAGCGTTTGAGAGGACCCGAATGTTTGTGGCGCGCGGTGCCACGAACCCGGAGAGGTGAGCACGAACGAGGTAGGGACCGGGGGCGAGGAGGCCGAACTCGAATCGACCGTCATCGTCGGTCACCGCAACCGTTGTGGTGGCGCCCAGCGCCGACACCACCACTCCAGCAATCGCTTCGCCACGTTCATCCTGCACAACACCGTGCAGCGATCCCGCGGCAAAGTTCGCGACACGAACCGACGGCGGCGCCGACAGGCGCGAAGCCACCTGCGCCCTCGCGGAGGACGCCGAACCACCGACGAGCAGAGAACCGACGACCGCAGACGAAATCAGTCTGGATGTCGCTGCCATACCTTGAACACTCCGGGGGGCGCTCCCCGACGTTCCGGTGCGGGCCTACGAACCCGCGACCGAGAAGTTGATCTCGCGCGTGAGCTTCTTGTTGCTATCGAGCTTGTCGACAATCGTAATCTCGAGACGATAGTCGCCTTCCGGGAACGACGCCAGCGGCACGGCCTGGCCACTCTGCAGCTGATGCCCCTGAGCAAAATCGAACTGGGGCGGCAGCGTTGCGGCATTCAGGTTCTGTGGGTTGGTCTTGTTGAAGAACTTTTCCCCGGCCGCCTGCTTCGCGTAGAAGTTGTATTCCACGGTCACATCCGGCTTGTTGCTGCTGTCGGTCTTGGCGTTATAGATCAGGAGGAACGTCGAGAGTTCGCTCTTCTTGGTGAACTTGGTGCTCGGCGCCGGAAAGATTTCCATCGTGCCAAGCGCGTAGGGACGCTCGCCCTGCTGCTGCTGATTGAGCTGGGCCGGCAACGGCTCGATGCGTTCGGCCACAATCACCGAGCTGGTCGTCAGCTCACCCGTCCAGAAATCGGGAACTTCGACCTTCTGCGTGATCAGCGACACCTTCGGGGCCGGTTCCCCCTTCTTTGGCTTCTCCGGCGTCGGTTCCTTGGCCACGACAATCAGCTCGTAGTTCCCGGGAGGCACGGTGAACGAACGGCTGACACGCATCGGCGCGCCGGCCGCGGCAGCATCGATACTGATCGTGTTCAGATCTTCGTATGCGTATTGCGGCGGCGGAGGCGGTGCGTTCTTGTCTGCCTTCTTCGCGTCCTTGGCATCGGCCACGGGCGCCGCGACCGGCGGCGCGTCCTTCGACACCACGCGCCAGTAGAAGGTCATCTTGCCGCCCGCAACCTTCGCGGGGTCGATCGCGACACTGAACGGCACATAGGTCTTGTTGCCCTGCGCTTTCAGCAGGTCGTGGCCCGTCCAGGCCAGCGAAAGATCGTTGGTCGCGGGCTGCGCGCCGGACCCGGCGTCCGCAACGATCTTCAGCACCGTCTGAATTTCCTTCTTCTCAGCGTTGGACAGCTTGCGCGGAGCGGGGGTCTGCTGCGCGTATAGCGCGGCAGAGAACAGCAGGATGGCCGCTGAGCCAAGAGCGAGGGCGCGACGCCGAGTGACCATAAAACTCTCTCCCTGAATAATCGGTAAGACGAAACAGGTAATACTATTCGTGCCTATTCGGGCAAGTCAAACTGCTCTGCCGTCAGCACTTCAGGTCGAAAGCCGGCCGGAGGCGCTGTGCTATCATCGCGCTTCCGGCAGGCCATGAAGCTCATCGACGTGTCCCTTCCGCTCCAGGCCAGCCTCCCGAACTATCCGGGCAACACGCCTTTCACCCTCGAACCGATCAAACGACTCGCGGACGGGCATAGTTCGAACGTCTCGAGCCTGCACCTGAGCGCCCACACCGGAACCCACGTCGACGCTCCGCGGCACTTCTTCGACGACGGCCCTGGGACCGAGGGACTGCCCCTCGAACTGCTGTGCGGCCGTGCCAGGGTTGTCGAACTGACGACCCGGAAAGCCATTGGCGTTGACGACCTGTCGCCCTTCGACCTGCGCGAGGACGTCCGCCTCCTGATTAAGACCCACAACTCCCGCCTCTGGGCGTCGTCGGAGTTCCACCAGGACTACGTCGGCGTCTCCGGGGAGGCGGCACGCTATCTGGTCGACCGCGGCGTGAAAGTGGTGGGGGTCGACTACCTGTCGGTCGAGGAGTTCAGGAAGCCGGGCGCACCGGCCCACAAGACGCTCCTCGGCGCCGGCACGATCGTTATCGAAGGGCTCAATCTACGCGACGTGGAGCCCGGGCACTACGAGATGTTCTGTCTCCCCTTGGCGATAGTCGGCGCCGATGGCGCCCCCGCGCGCGTCGTTTTGCGCACGACGTGAGGTGACATGTCTGGTTTGTTCGACGACAGCCTGGTGATTGTGCTGGCCGGTGGCGCCGGCGAGCGGTTGTTTCCGCTGACCAAGGAGCGCGCCAAGCCGGGCGTGTACTTCGGCGGGCCTTACCGCATCATCGACTTCGTCCTCAGCAACTGCATCAACTCCGGCCTCCGTCGCATCTACATCGCCACCCAGTACAAGTCGCTCTCGCTGAACCGCCACATCAGGATGGGATGGAGCATCGTTTCAGAAGAACTCGGCGAGTTCATCGAGATCCTGCCGCCGCAGAAACGCATCGGCGAACAGTGGTACCAGGGCACGGCTGATGCCGTGTTCCAGAATCTGTACTCGATCCTCCGCGAGGCCCCGCGCTATGTCATCGTGCTCTCCGGCGACCACGTCTACAAGATGGACTACGGCAAGATGCTGCGGTTCCATCAGGACCGTGGCGCGGCGGTGACCCTGGCCGCGATCGAGGAACCGATCGCCGACGCATCGCGCTTCGGCATCGTCGCCATCAACGATCAGGATCAAGTGACCGGCTTCGAGGAGAAACCAAAGCACCCGGCGTCGATTCCCGGGTCACCAGACTTCGCGCTGGCGTCGATGGGCATCTACATCTTCGATACCCAGGTGCTGGTCGATGCGCTCGAAGCCGACGCCGCGCAATCGTCACACCACGATTTCGGCAAGGACGTCATCCCGGCACTGATTCACGAGGCACCGGTCTACGCCTATCGGTTTTACGACGAGAACAAGAAGGCCTCGAAGTACTGGCGCGATATCGGCACGCTCGACGCCTACTACGAAGCCAACATGGATCTGTGCCACGTCAACCCGGAGTTCAATCTCTACGACCCGGAATGGCCGCTGCGCACGCACCAGCCGCAAGCGCCGCCCGCCAAGTTCGTGTTCGCGGAGGAAGGCCGACGCTGCGGCCAGGCCCTCGACTCCATCATTTCACCGGGCTGCATCATTTCCGGCAGCACCGTCATCGGCAGCGTGCTGTGCCCGAATGTGCGGGTGCACAGCTTCTGCCACATCGAACAATCGATGCTGATGCCGGGCGTGCGCGTCGGCAGGCACGCGCGCATTCGCCGCGCCATCATCGACCGCGACGTCATCATTCCTCGGGGGGCGCTCATCGGCTTCAACCCCGATGAGGATCGGCGGCGCCATACGGTCACCGATTCCGGGATCGTCGTGGTAACGACCGAAGACGAGCCGTTTGTGGCCCCGCTCGACGAAGCCGCGCTCGAGCGGGAACAGACCTCCGACCGAGGCGCCTAGCCTCATCAGGCGGCGCCGACACCCCAGCGCTCAAGCACGAGCAGGAAACGAATCAACGGGCCCTGAGCCGAGCGCCTTGAGCCCTGAGCCGAACAAGGATTCAGACGTGAAGATCAGCAAAGTGCACGGACGCGAGATTCTCGACTCGCGAGGAAACCCGACGGTCGAAGTTGATGTCACGCTCGAGGGCGGCGCGCTCGGGCGGGCGGCAGTCCCCTCCGGTGCGTCCACCGGCGAGCGCGAAGCGCTTGAGTTGCGCGATGGCGACACCTCCCGTTACCTGGGCAAGGGCGTCCGTAAGGCCGTCGGCCATGTCAACACCGAGATCGCCAAGGCGCTCGTTGGCCACAGCTTCACACAGCGGTCGCTCGATGACGCCATGATTGCGCTCGACGGCACGCCGACCAAGAGTCGCCTCGGTGCCAACGCGCTGCTCGGGGTGTCGATGGCCGCCGCACGCGCCGAAGCGGCGGCGACGCACACGCCGCTCTACAGGCACATCGGCCACCTCTACTCGAATACCTCGTACACCCTGCCCGTGCCGATGATGAACATCCTCAATGGCGGCGCGCACGCGGACTCGAGCGTCGACTTCCAGGAGTTCATGGTGATGCCGGTCGGCGCGGCGTCGTTCGCCGAGGCGCTCCGGATCGGCGCCGAGATTTTTCACGCCCTGCGTGGCATCCTGAAGAGCCGTGGGCAATCGACCGGTGTCGGCGACGAGGGCGGTTTCGCGCCGAACCTGAAGTCGAATCGCGAAGCGGTCGAAGTGGTCCTCGAAGCCGTCAGTAAAGCTGGACTGCACGCCGGCCGCGACGTCTACATCGCGCTCGACGTGGCGTCGAGCGAGTTGTGGGCCGGCAACGGTCGCTACGTCTTCAAGAAATCGGGGGAACCCGAACGGACCTCCGAGGGGATGGTGCGTCTCTACGAGGAATGGGTGCGCGAGTACCCGATCATCTCGATCGAAGACGGGCTCGCTGAAGGCGACTGGGAAGGCTGGAAAATGCTGACCGCCGCCCTCGGCGATCGCACCCAACTGGTCGGCGACGATGTGTTCGTCACGAATCCGGAGATCCTGCGCCGCGGCATCGACGACAAGGTCGGCAATGCGCTGCTCGTAAAGCTGAATCAGATCGGCACGGTCACGGAAACGCTCGACGCGGTGGCGATGGCGCGCGACGCGCACTACGCGACCATCATGTCGCACCGGTCCGGTGAAACCGAAGACTCGACGATTGCCGACATGGCGGTCGGCACCGCCGCCGGACAGATCAAGACCGGGTCAGCCAGCCGCAGCGACCGCACGGCCAAGTACAACCAGCTGCTTCGCATCGAGGAAGAGCTCGGTAACCACGCGACGTACGCCGGACGCACTGCGATCCGAGCGCTGAACGGGTAGTCTGCCGCACATCACGACATCACGACATCACCCCATCACCACATCACCACATCCTGAATGACCACCTTCACGCTCGTCCTGCTCCGCCACGGTTTCAGCACCTGGAACCAGGAGAATCGCTTCACCGGATGGAAAGACGTCGATCTCGCTGACCAGGGACGCGCCGAGGCAAAGGAAGCGGGTCGCCTGCTCCGCGAAGGTGGCTACACCTTCGACGTGGCGTTCACCTCTGTGTTGAAACGTGCCATCCGCACGCTGTGGATTGCACTCGACGAACTCGACCAGATGTGGATTCCTGTCGAGAAAAGCTGGCGCCTGAACGAGCGCCACTACGGCGCGCTCCAGGGCCTCAACAAGGCGGAGACCGCCGCCAAGCACGGTGATGCGCAGGTGGAAATCTGGCGGCGCAGCTACGACATTCGACCGCCGGCCCTGAGTCGTGCCGACGAGCGACATCCCTCGCATGATCCTCGCTACGCGGGCCTCGCCTCGTCTGAGGTCCCCGATGCGGAGTCGCTGAAGGATACCGTCGCGCGTTTCCTCCCGTACTGGAATGCACGGATCGCCCCGGCCATTCTCGAGGGGCAGCGCGTGCTCATTACCGCGCACGGCAACAGCCTGCGTGCGTTGGTCAAGTATCTCGACCAGATGTCGGAAGCCGAGATCCTGAAACTGAATATTCCAACCGGTATTCCGCTCGTCTACGAACTCGATGCTCAGCTGAAGCCGATTCGCCACTACTACCTGGGCGATCCGGCCGCGGCGGCCGCGGCCGCGGCAAGAGTCGCCGCTCAGTCGAAATCGACATCGACATAGTCGCGAACTGACGTTCCTGGATGGAAAAAAGGGCCGGTGCGTGTAGCACTCGGCCCTTTCTTATTGAAGGCCACTGACCGCGTCGATGGACGCGTGTCGAATGAATGACTATTCCACCGGCTCGGCCGTTTCATCGGCCGCAATCCGCAGCGAGCGAAGAAACCGGCGATCGTTGGCGGTGACGTCAAAATTGCGGCGAGGTTGCGCAGCGCCCTTTGGCGACGCGACCTTTGCCAACGCATGCGATTGCGAGCGATTGACGAACCCGACGACGGCTTCGAGCGTGACTTTCATCTCGAATCCAGCGGCACGCGCTCGTTCGCGACACGCTTCGACCTGCGGATTCTCTGCGACCGCGGCGGCGATCGCGTCGGCCAGCTCGCGTGCGAACCGGTTGACGACGTCGTCCATCCTCGTTCCCTCCCTGCGCTCGCCGTCCGGTTCCGGGCGCCGGCGTGATGTTTCTTTGCGCGTGTCGTCGAAAATTTCTTGCTGTGAGGTGTTTCGATACTACGGTCAAGCTCAAGGTGTGTCAAGCACTTACAGCCATCCTGTGTGTCACACGCGCTACAATCTGGGGCAATTCTGATGGCAGATCCCGGGTTCCCTGGAGAGTTCCCTTACACACGCGGTATTCAGCCGACCATGTATCGCGGTCGGTTGTGGACCATGCGGCAATATGCCGGGTTCGGCACCGCCGCCGAATCGAACGCGCGCTACCGCTACCTGCTGGCCCAGGGCGTCAGCGGGCTCAGCGTGGCTTTCGACCTCCCGACGCAGATGGGCTACGACTCCGACCATCTCCTCGCGCAAGGCGAGGTCGGCCGGGTCGGTGTCGCCATCGACTCGCTCGAGGACATGGCGGCCCTCTTTGACGACATTCCACTCGACCAGGTCTCGACGTCGATGACGATCAACGCGACGGCCGCGATCCTGTTGTCGTTGTACATCGCCGTGGCGCGACGACAGGGCGCCGACATTGCGCGACTCTCGGGCACCATCCAGAACGACATTCTCAAGGAGTACGTGGCACGCGGCACCTACATCTATCCGCCGCGAGCGTCGCTCCGCATCGTCACCGATATCTTTGCGTTCTGCGAGCGTGAGTTGCCGCAGTGGAACACCATCTCGATCAGCGGGTATCACATCCGCGAGGCCGGTTCGACGGCGGTGCAGGAAGTGGCGTTCACGTTCGCGAACGGCATCGCCTACGTCGAGGCGGCACTGGACGCCGGGCTCGACGTCAACCAACTCGGTCAGCGACTGTCGTTCTTCTTCAACGCGCACAACAGCTTTCTTGAAGAAATTGCCAAGTTCCGCGCGGCGCGTCGCCTCTGGGCCACGATCATGCGCGACCGCTTTGGCGCCACCAATCCGCGGGCGATGCAGCTCCGCTTCCACACGCAGACGGCTGGAAGCACGCTCACGGCACAGCAGCCCGACAACAACATCGTGCGCGTCGCCGTGCAGGCGATGGCCGCCATTCTCGGCGGCACACAGTCGCTGCACTGCAACGGACGAGACGAAGCGCTTGGCCTGCCCACAACGGACGCCGCACGGCTCGCCCTGCGAACGCAGCAGATCATTGCGGCCGAGACTGGCGTCGCCAATACGGTCGACCCCGTGGGCGGTTCGTTCGCGATCGAAGCCATGACCGACGAGATCGAGGCCGCAGCCTCGGCGATCATCGCCCGCATCGACAGTGCCGGCGGCACGCTCGCCGCCATCGAAGCGGGGATGATTCAGCGCGACATCCAGGATTCGGCCTATCGCGCCCAGCAGGCGATCGACGCGGGCACGGCCGTCGTCGTCGGGGTGAACCGGTTCGCCGAGGGACAGCCGGGCGCCGCGGGCCCCGAGGTGTTCGAGATCGATCCGGAGCTCGAACGTCAGCAATGCGCGCGCGTGCAGGCAGTACGGAGCGCGCGAGACCACGACCTGTGGCGCGCATCGATCGAGGCCGTGAGTGCGGCGGCCCGAGGTAGCGACAATCTGATGCCGCGGATCATCGCTGCCGTTGAAGCGCAGGCTACCGTGGGCGAGATCTCCGATGCCATGCGCGGCGTCTTTGGCGAGTTCAGGGACACCAGTGCCGCCTGAACCCGCGTCGTTCCACCACCCATCATGAGCCACCTGCTCGAGGTGTCGGGCCTGACGACCGTCTTCGACCTCCCGAACGGGCCGGCCACCGCGGTCGACGGCGTGAGCTTCGCCATCCGCGAAGGCGAGACGCTCGGTCTCGTCGGAGAATCAGGGAGCGGCAAATCAGTCACCGCGCTGTCGCTGCTGCGACTGGTGCAGCCCCCTGGACGGATCGCCGCCGGACGCATCACGTTCAAGGGGCGCGACCTGATGTCGCTCCAGGAGACCGAGATGCAGCGGGTACGGGGCGCCGACATCGCGCTGATCTTTCAGGAACCCATGACGGCGCTCAATCCGGTATTCACCGTCGGCCAGCAGATCGGCGAAGCGCTGCGAGTGCATGGACGGACGACGAGAGCCGGCGCGCGTCACGAGGCCATCCGCCTGCTCACCGCCGTGCGTATTCCCGACGCCCCGCTGCGGGTAGACGACTACCCGCATCAGCTGTCAGGAGGGATGCGGCAGCGCGTGATGATCGCGATAGCGATTGCGTGCAAGCCGGCGCTGGTCATCGCCGACGAACCGACCACCGCGCTCGACGTGACGATTCAGGCCGAGATCCTCGATCTCTTGCGCGAGATGAAGCAATCGCTTCACCTGTCCCTGCTGCTGGTCACGCACGACCTCGGTGTCATCGCCGAAACGGCAGACCGCGTCGCCGTGATGTACGCCGGCCGCATTGTCGAGCAGGGGCCGGTGCGGGAGATCTTTCGGAATCCGCAGCACCCATACACGCGCGGGCTGCTGGCGTCCATGCCCGGTGGCGCGCGCGGCACGCGGCTGCGCGCCATCGAAGGGTCGGTCCCCTTGCTGGGCGCATTGCCGGCTGGCTGCGCATTTCATCCGCGCTGCCCTGACCGCTTCGCTCCATGCTCGACGCGCGTGCCTGGCGACTATGCCGCGACACCGGAACACTCGGCACGCTGCTTCCTCCTCGATCCGTTGCTCGAAGGTCGCGGCGCTCTCCCCCCGGTCCCCAGCAGCTAGACATGTCCCTCCTCCACGTCTCGCACCTGGTCAAGCAATACACGCGCGGCAAAGGATTGTTCCGTCGCGGCACCACGGTCACCGCAGTGGATGACGTGAGCTTCTCGATCGACGAGAGCGAAACGTTCGGGCTGGTCGGCGAGTCAGGGAGCGGCAAAACGACGACGGGCCGGTGCATTCTTCGGCTTGTGGAGCCGACATCCGGCGCCGTCAGCTTCAACGGCGAGAACGTACTGGCGCTGAATGCGCGCGACCTGCGCGCGCGGCGGCGTGACATGCAGATCGTGTTTCAGGATCCGTACTCGTCGCTGAACCCGAGGATGAAGGCGCGGCACATTGTCGAGGAACCGCTCATCATCCATCGCCTCGGCGACGCGCGGGCGCGGCGTGAGCGGGTCGCCGAGCTGTTCGCGAGAGTCGGCCTCGATCCGGCACATCTCGAACGCTACCCGCACCAGTTCAGCGGCGGTCAGCGCCAACGCATCGGCCTGGCACGGGCCCTGGCGCTGAACCCACGGTTTCTGGTGCTTGACGAGCCGGTGTCGGCGCTCGACGTGTCGGTGCAGGCACAGGTCGTCAACCTGCTCATGGACCTGCAACGCGACCTCAAGCTCACGTACCTGTTTGTGGCTCACGACCTGCGCCTCGTTGAGCACATCTGCGATCGCGTCGCAGTCATGCACCTCGGGAAGATCGTCGAGATGGGCCGCACAGCAGCGCTGTTCGAGCGGCCGCAGCACCCCTACACAAGGGCGCTGCTGTCGGCCATTCCCGTGGCAGATCCTGACGCGCCGAGAGCCCGCGTGGTCTTCGACCCGGCATCAGCCGATCGATCGAACGCGCTGCGCGAGGTGGAACAGGGACACTGGGCGGCGATCTAGGCGCCTAGACAATCCCCTTCTTGAACCCGTCGAGCTCGACGGCCGACACCGACACCTTGACGAGGCCCTTATTCGGCCCGCCCCTGGCGTCGCGGTCCGAGGTGACGCCTCGGGCTCCTCCCGACGCAGACACCTGGGCGCTCTGCTTCTCCGGCGCCACGGTCTGCCTCAAGCCCCCAACGCCGAACCCCTTCTTCGGCTCTTCCTTCTTCGCCGGAGCGGCGCCTGCCGCCGGCGGCGCGACGGTGGACAGCTTGGTCATGTCGGTCGGGGTGTACTTGACGTTCTGCTTGTACCGCGCTTCGACCAGGACGGCGCTGTTGGCGTTGGCCGATTGCTGCCGCACCTTGTCCATCCGCTCCTTCAACTGCGGATGCGAGGCGAACATGCCGTTGCGCTCGTCGTTGGTCTTGTTGCGCGCCTCGATCTGCGCCAGGAAGTCGGCGAGCCCCGCCGCGTTGTACCCACCGGCCTTGGCGAGCAGCACGCCCACCTTGTCGGCGTCGAGCTCGTCACCACGGTCGAAGTTGTTCTCGAACAGGTTGGCGTACACCTGGTTCGCGAACCCGGATAGAAACTCGCTGCGGTTTCCGGCCGCACTCGACCCGGCCTGCACCGCCTTGCCCTTCTTGATGGCGTTGACGGTGTGCTTGCGCGCGATATGACCGATCTCGTGGCTGAGGACTCCGGCGATTTCAGCCTCGTTCTTCGCGATCGCCAGCGCGCCGCGCGTAATGTGCACGAGGCCGCCAGGCGAGGCATAGGCGTTGACGCCGTCAGTGTCGAGGACGATGAAGTTCCAGTCGAGGCCCGGCCGCTCGGACTGCTTGGCGAGCGTCATGCCGATCAGGCTGACGTATTTGTGAATGGCCGGATCCTGCACGACGCCGAAGCGGTCGCGGAGCTTGACGCTGACCTCCTCGCCAATCTGGCGCTCTTCGGCGTCGGTGATGTTCATGTCATCGAAGGTCTGTTTCGACGCCTGCGCCTTCTTCAGTGCGCCGCCAATCCCGCCAAGCTGGGCAAACGCCGGAGCGGCCGTCGCCACGAGGGCAATCACGAACACGATGCGCTTCATATGTCTGGAGCCTTTCACGCAGTGGCCGCGGCGTGGGGCGCCGATGCGCCCAGGTCGCGACCCACCACCTCGAAAATCGCCACCGGCCGGGTCTTCCCTTTTACAACGACGTCGCCCAGTGGCTTGAACACATATCGGCCGCTCAGTCGGCTTTTCGTAGCCTCGCTGATGATGATGCGCGTCCCGTACTGCTTGTTGAGCGACTCGAGCCGCGACCCGAGGTTCACCGCATCACCGATGACGGTGTAACTCATGATCGCTTCCGACCCGATGTTACCCGCAATCATCGGCCCGGTGTTCACGCCAATGCCGATATCGATCTGGGCGAACTTCCCTGCCGCCTGCCAGCGTTCGTTCAACCTCTGCAGTTCTTCAATCATATCCAGAGCCGCCTGCACGGCGTGCTCGGCGTGGTCCGGGTCGTCGAGCGGCGCGTTGAACAGCGCCATCACCATGTCGCCGACGAACTTGTCGAGCGTCCCTTTGTGTCTGAATACGACCTCCACCATCTTGGTGAAGTATTCGTTCAGCATCAGTACGGTCTCTTCCGGCTGCCCTCGCTCGGTGACGGTCGTGAACCCGCGGATGTCAGAGAACAGCACCGTCATCTCGCGACGTTCGCCACCAAGCCGGGCCAGCTCAGGGTTCGCCACCAGTCGCGCGAACACGTCCTTCGACACGTACTGGCCGAACAGCCGCTGCATCTTACGCTTCTCGCGCCCCTCGACGAAGAACTGGTAGGCCACGCCGCCGAACAGCGCAACCGCCGCCGCCGACACCGGCTGCGACAGGTTGAACCACGTGCCACGCGCAAACAGCCACAGAGAGCTGTAGCCGAGGACACCCACGGCAACGATCATCGCCGCCGTCGCCCACGACGCCGGTTGCGTCGTCGCCACGAGCCCGATCATCAGCGCGATGCCGAGCACCGTCAGCCCGCGCGACACACCACGGGCGGGGCCGATGGGCCGTTGCGACAGGATGTCGTCGGCGACCGAGGCGTGGAACTGCATGCCCGGCATCTTCCCTTGTGCGAACGGCGATTCGAATGTATCGGACAGTGCCGTTGCCGACGCACCGACGAATACGATTCGGTCCTTGAACACGGCTGGATCGAGCTTTGGCTTCTGGCCGTTCAGCAGGTCGTTCTCGGCATTGATCAAGTCGAACGCGCTGTAATTGGCGTACGGGCGCGTCTTCAAATCGTCCAGGAACGCCGGCCCTCGGAAGTTCACGAGGTGCCAGTCGTAGGTTTCCGCGCGGTCAGCGTTTCTGGTGGTCCGCTGCTGCAATGGAATGGACGCCCCTCCAAGGCGAAGTCTGCCGCCGGAGATGGTGACAGCCGCTGGCGGCAGTCCCGAAGCGCGCAGCGCCGCCGCCACACCGAGCGATGGCACCAGTACGTCTCCTGCGCGCACGAACGGGATGTTATGGCGAAGCGGGGCGTCGGCATCGAGCACGACGAGATTGTGAGAGAGCGCAGCCGCATCGCTTGCCAGCGATCCAAAGGGCGGAAACACCTGCCTCCGCGCGATCGGCTTGGCCTCGTTCAGGCGAAACCCCTGATCGCCGATGGTCGCGGGAACTATGAGGTTGTCGCCCTTGAAGTCGGCATCCACCTCAAAGGTCGCGTCGAGTGGCAGAATCACCGACCCGGCTTTGCGGACCGACTCGGCGAGTAACGCGTCCGACTCGCGGTCGCGCTCGTCGGGGCCGGCGAAGACGATGTCGTAGACGATCACCTTGGCCGGCCCGCGTGCCAGAAAGTCGATGATCATCGAGTGGACCATGCGCGGCCACGGCCACCTGCCGACGTTGGGCTCGAGGTTCTGCAACGACGACTCGTCGATCTCGACGAGCGCAATGTCTTTCCGCGCCGACGCCGGATCGGCCGTACGCGACAGACGCCAGTCGTAGGTCTTGATCTCGATGGTCTGAAACGGGTTGCGCTCGGCGAGCAGCCGCGACAACAGCGCATCCACTACCAGCACCAGCAGGGCGGATGTGAGCCCGATCAGCAGTCCAGCAACGGGTTTACGCACGCCGACCCATGCTCCGGATCAAATGTCGAACGACACGCCTTCGCGGGCCGCCGTCGTTGCGGGAAACACCAGCCGCGCCTGTGCTTCGATGGCGGCAAGTTCGACGTCGGTACGTCCTGGCTTGTGGTGAAACAGCCAGAGCCGACCCACGCCGGCCTCGGCGGCAAACTCCGCCACCTGCTTCCAGCTCGCGTGTCCCCATCCCTTGTGGTGCGTCAGTTCTTCAGGTGTGAAGTGCGCGTCGGAGATGATGGCGGTCGCCCCGCGAGAAAAGCGCAGCAGTTCGGCATCGCGCGAGGCATCGCCAAACTCGTGGTCGGTGGCGTAGACCACGTCGCCGTTCCGCCCGTGGATCCGGTAGGCATACGCGCCGCCTGGATGGTTCACGGGCTGAACCGTGACCCGGAACCCGCCCACCTCAATCTCGCCCGGCCTGACCAGCGTCACCGATGGGCGATTGGGCAGCTGCTGGAACGGCACCGGAAAGTAGGGCGACACGAAGATCGTCTCGACCCACTCGCGCGACACATGCTCGAGCACCGGCGCCCAGATCGATGGCGTCCAGCCCGGGGCGTAGAACGGCATGAAGAAGGGGAGCCCCTGGGTATGGTCCCAGTGGTAGTGCGTGAACAGAATCGGCACCGGATGGGGTGCCCCGCTGAGCGCGTGCCCAAGTCCGACAATGCCGGAACCTCCGTCGAGGACCAGCATGGCCCCGCTGGCATCATCGCGGACTTCGAGACAGGGGGTATTGCAGCCGTGACCGATGGAGTCAGCCGTCGCCCAGGGCACGGAGCCCCGGACGCCCCAGAAGCGCACGCGCATGGTCACGCATCATAACGCGACTGTCTGCCGCGCGAGTGGCGGTAGACTGGCGCCATGCAGCGGCGGATCGCGCTTGGTGTCCTGATGGCGCTCCTGCTCGTCACGGTCGCTTTCGCACAGCGAGGCGGCCGCCGAGGTGTCCCGCCCCAGCGGCAGTACCGTTATGCCACCGCCGAAGACTTCGACGGCAGCTTTCAGTTCTGCCGGATCGTGTTCCGCGAGTCGAACTATGGCGACGGGGGCGGCTGGAGCGCCGACTTTCCACGCGCTGACGAGAACCTCTCCGTCCGTCTCTCGGAACTGACCAAGACGCCCGTCGGCATGGATCGCGACGACGTGCCAAAGCACCTGCTCGTGAATCTCAGCGATCCCGGCATCATCTCGCGCTGCCCGTTCATGATGGCGACTGAAGTCGGCCGGATGTATCTCGACGAGCACGAGGTCGCCAATCTGCGTGCCTACCTGCTGAAGGGCGGATTTCTGTGGGTCGACGACTTCTGGGGCAGCCGCGCGTGGGACGTCTTCGACGAACAGATTCGCAAGGTGCTGCCGCCGCCGACCTATCCGATCGTGGATCTGCCGCTCGAGCATCCGATCTTTCATTCGCAGATGGAGGTCAGGAAGATTCCGCAGATTCCGTCGATCAATTTCTGGGGCGGGCCTGGCGGACCAACGTCGGAGCGCGGCGCCGACAGCGCAACGCCGCATGCGCGCGCCATTCTCGACGAGCACGGACGCGTGATGGTGTTCATCACGCACAACACCGATATCGGCGATTCGTTCGAGCGCGAAGCCGACGACCGGACCTATTTCGTCGAGTTTTCAGTGTATGGCTACGCGCTCGGCATCAATGTCCTGCTGTATGCGATGACGCACTGACTCGAGCTGTCGGCCCGACCGGTTCTGGATTCCAGATTCTGGAGCTGGTGAAGGCCGTCACGCCACCTGTCAGAGTCGCGTCAGTCTCGTTGGGCACGGGCTCTGAGGCTCACGCTCCACGGCTGGTCTTTAGGCGGCGCGGGTGATGTCGTTCTCGACCTGTCCATCGCGGATGAGGATGGACCGGTGCGCGTGGGCCGCCACGTCGGGTTCGTGCGTGACCAGCACGATCGTGTTGCCGGCCTCGTGCAACTTGGCGAACAGCGCCATGATCTCGACGCCGGTTTTCGAGTCGAGGTTTCCGGTCGGTTCGTCGGCAAGCAGGATGGACGGATTGTTCACAAGGGCGCGGGCGATCGCGACGCGCTGGCGCTGACCGCCTGACAGTTCGTTCGGCCTGTGCCCCATGCGCTGGCCGAGTTCAACCTTCTCGAGCGCATTCTTGGCGCGCTGTTCGCGATCCTTCGCCTGGACGCCAGCGTAAACGAGCGGGAGCTCGACGTTCCGCAGGGCCGTTGCCCTGGGCAGCAGGTTGAATGTCTGAAAGACGAAGCCGATCTCTTCGTTTCGAATGCGGGCCAGTTCGTTGTCGTTCATCTGGCTGACCTGCTTGTTGTTCAGCAGGTAGGAGCCCTTGCTGGGCGTATCCAGGCACCCGATCAGGTTCATCAGGGTCGACTTGCCAGAGCCAGAGGGACCCATGATGGCCACGTATTCGCCCCGCTCAATCTGGATGGAGACCCCCTTGAGGGCGTGGATTTCCTCGTCCCCCATCACGTAGGTCTTCCACAGGTCGACGGTTTCGATGAGCGCCATTGAGTGGGAATACGAACGGATCGGGCCTGCGGTTCCGCCGCGGCTACGTGAATCCTACCGCGATCTCGACGATTATGGGGGCGCATGAAAATCGCGGTTCAGCTGTTCGGCCACCTTCGCACGTTCGCCCGGTGCGCCGACACACTCCGGTGCCATCTGCTCGACCGCTATCCTCAACACGACGTGTTCTTGCACACCTGGGACCGCCTCGAGCACCAGACCCTGACTCATCACACCCGCCTGGGCCTCCCGGCCCCAGTGGACGAGGCCGTGATCAACGAGATCACCCGGCTGTATCGGCCGACAGCCATGACCATCGGCGCACAGACTGCGCGCGACCACGGCGTACTGTCGTTTGTTGGTGGCAAGCAGATGGCCATCTCGGGCATCGCCTATATGCTCGAAAGCATGCAGGGGGCAAACCGACTGCGCGAGCGGCACGCCTCAACCACCGGCACCCACTACGACCTCGTGGTGGCGACCCGCCCCGATATCGCCCTGCATCGCGCCCTCGAACTCGAGCGCTTTCTGGCGTATGCGCTTCCACCGACGGTGCCAAGCGACGAGACGCTCAACACGCGCTTTGCGGCGGCGGGCCCACTGCCCTTGATTCTCAACGACCTGCGCGGCTTTCCCGGCACGGATCTCCTGTTCTTCGGCCGACCTGACGTGATGACTCGAGTGCTGGCGATCGCAGACCATCTCGATCGCTACGACCTGCGCGCGATCGTCGCGCCGACGCGGCCGCGGAATGTTCTCAATACCTACGGCGCTGAAATCGGCGTGACGACAGCGGTCGTCGACTATCTCAGACCGCGCGACTTCGACATCGTGCGTCCCTGAATCGTCTGGTAGACATCGGTGAGGGTGGAAGGCGCTCAGGTGGCGGTCACCTGATCGATCCAGCCAAATCCCCAGTCGCAGTTAATCGACTTGCGCAGCGCGTTCGGCTCGGGGGGCAGCCGTGGCGCGTCACGACGGGTCTCGAACAGCGGCCCCAGGACGCGACTCCAGAAATGGGGAGACAGCCAGTCGCCGACGACAGGCACTGACGCGTTCCAGCCCGGCACGGCGATGCCTGCCGACCGGTCCATGAAATGGATCCCGACCTTGCCAAACGCGCGCGCTTCGATCACCCCACCTGACGAAATCGCGGCGACGCGATCCAGACGATCATCGCTGAGGAGCTGATAGATATTCGCCGTCGATCGCGTCGTTGGACCGAGCACTTCGCTGATCGCGCCGGCAGCGGGGTTGTGCGGGTGCGGACGCCAGATGATCGGCCCCTCCGCCTTGAGCACCGCCAACCGATCGAGGTAGTCGCCCCAGCCCACGCGCGCACGTCTGGTCGGATCGATCAGCGCCGCATCCTGCGGCACCTGATCGAGCAGCAACGTGGCGTGATCGGGAATCTCGAGCGGAGGCATCCAGCGACACTTGGCGCGGATGTGCGCAGCGCGGCGTCGCACCTCGAAGCCTGACAGTCTGAACGACTCGAGCGCCTCTGTAATCTCCGGAACGGTGGAACGCCAGCCGAGCGGAATATCGCTCAGAAATCGAAGCGGGTCGACGAGGGCATCGATGAAAGGAATGCCAGCGTCGAACAGCGCCTGCGCCATGGACGGCGGTAGTTCGATGCCGATCACGACGCTGTCGCGGCACAGCGCAACGACGCGATCGCGCAGCGGCGCGGGGAGCCCGCCGGCGTACAGCTGCGCCCAGCTCTCGATCGACGGCTCCAGCCCGGCGGCCCCGTACAGCGTCTCCAGATCGAGGGGCGCTTCGCACGCCAGTCGGTGAACCGGGAGGTCGGTGACCTCCGCGAGCGGAGGCGTCAGCAGATCGTCGAACCAGCGAATGCGCCGCCGCGACTCCGACCCGGGCCGATTGCCCGGCCAGGGCCTGAGAATGTCGCCGGTCAGCACGATGCGGTCGATCGCCATGTCGCGTGTGTCTGCTGATGTATCGGACGTTTACCGGTGGAACCGATCGCGCCGGCACCATGCGGCCCCGGGTCGAGCCGTGGCCGCGTGAATCACGAGGGTGGCATGCGCTGTGCTCATGACGCGCCCGATGCGTGGCATGACCCGCGAAACTCGCGGTATCACGGGATGGGGTGCCGATAGCCCGTGCACGCGCGTGTCGATGGGCCGACATGTGCCGGCGGCCATGCGACCGTGCCTGCACGGCCTGGCACAACTCAGTGAGGAATACATCCGATGAGAGTCGTGGCCTTCGTCCCGGCCAAGGGATCGAGCGAGCGCGTCGAGAACAAGAACGCCCGGCTGCTCGATGGCCGGCCGCTGGTCGTGCACACGCTCGAGAAGCTGCTGAAGTGCCGGATGATCGACGACGTCTATCTCGACACCGAGTCCGACGAGATCGCCGCTCTCGCGAAGCACCTGCCGGTCAAGATCATGAAGCGCAATCGCTTCCTGGCGTCGAATGGCACTGACGGCCATGCGCTGTTCATGAACGAAGTGCAGCACGTCGAGGCTGACATCTACGTGCAGGCGCTCTGCACGGCGCCGTTCGTCAAGCCTGAAACGGTCGACCACGCGATCGCGCTGCTCATGCGCGACGGTCAGCACGACTCGGTGGCGCTCGTGCGCAAGGAAAAGCAGTACCTCTGGAAGAACGACGAGCCGGCGTACGGGTACGGCCGCATTCCCAACAGCGTTGACCTGCCGCCAACCGTGATCGAAGCGATGAGCCTGTACGTCGTGCGACGCCAGGCGGCGCTCAGCACCGACCGTCGCTTTGGCAGCCGCGTCTGCCTGCTCGAAGCCGCACCGGTGGAAACGATCGACGTCAACACGCCTGAAGAATTCGAGCTGGCCGAGTTCATCGCCTCGGGCCAGCGTGAGCGCGAACGGATCGTGCTCCGCACCTTGCGCACTGAGCTGTCGAGCCCGGTGCTCTCAGACATTCTCGACGCACTTGGCGTGAACGGCGCGGTGCGCGGGCTCCGTCCGCTGACACCTGACACGCGCATCCTTGGCCGGGCGCGCACGTTGAAGCTGCGCGCACTCCGTGAGGGTGAAGACTTCCAGGGTATCTACGACGCGCTCAAGAGCTACGAGCGGATCGTCGCCAACGACGTCATCGTCGTCGAGAACGGCGTGCCGGAGTTCGCCTACTTCGGCGACCTGAACGCGCGTCTGGCGATTCGCGCTGGCGCCGTGGGCGCGATCATCGATGGGGTCACCCGCGATTCGAACAACGTCAGGGCGCTGGGCTTCCCCGTCTTCGCTCGCGACACCTTCTGCGTCGACGTCAGGAACCGCGCCACCGTCGATGACATGGAGTGCCCGGTCACGATCGGTGGGCAGCCGGTCGCTCCCAACGACCTGATCTTCGCCGACGCCGACGGGATTATCGTGATTCCCAAGAAGTATGAACGTCAGGTGATCGACCTGGCCATGGACACTGTCTCGAAAGAATCGCGCATCAGCCGGGACATCGCGCTGAACGTACCGGCGAGCCGCATCCTGGCCTCGAGCGGGGCCTTCTAGGCCATGCCGGATGCCGCGAGTGCGACAGACTCGGCCGCTCTGCCTTCCCTGGAATCATTCAAGGGACGCCATCAGGGCCAGCGATGCTTCGTGGTCGGCAACGCCCCATCGCTGGCGCGACTCGATCTGACGCGGCTCGCGGGAGAGGTCACGTTCACGGCCAATCGCGGCTACCTCGCCGCATCACATGGCCTACCGCGGGGAAGCTATCACGTCGTCTCGGATCCCCTGACCTACGAACCCTACGCCGCCGAGATTCGCGGCGCGGCGGTCGGCCGACGCTTCTATCGCGCCGACGTCTGTGACACTGTCGCCTACCGCGACGCAATCGACCGCGAGCCGGCCATTCGAGTGCCATTCCATCGGGCGCCGACGATGGACGAAGGGTTCTTCAGCGAGGACGTCTCGACGGGGATGTATCGCGGATTCACCGTACTGCTCGACGCTATTCAACTGGCCTTCACCATGGGCTTCGCGAAGGTCTACGTCGTCGGCTGCGATCTCGACTACCACCAGGAACAGACGCACATTTACGGCACAGGGCCGGTGGAGCAGGAGCGCCGTCACGTGATGCCGATCCCGCGCGTCCTGCACGCGATGCGCGTCGCGGCCGCAGTGCACGACGCTCACGGACGCGTGCTCGCCAACGCGGGTGCCGGCGGCAAGCTGGACACGATCGCTCGAGTGCCGTTCGACTCGCTCTTCAGCTGACGTTCGACTACTGCTTGATGAAGTAGCTCGGCGCGAGTGCGTAAGGCAGCTTGCGGACGCGCTCCGGCCGGTCCGCCAGATAATCGTCCACCGCCTTGGTCGCGCCGGGAAAGATGCCGTAGTCGTCGAGGATGACGACGCCGCCAGGCACCACACGCGGCATCAGCTGCGCCATCACCGTCTGGCTCGGTTCGAGAACGTCGACGTCAAGATGCAGGAGCGCGATCCGCAGTTCCGGATGTGCCGCCGCGAACCGCGGCACCGTCTCGCAGATGTCGCCAGCCACGAGCTCGATGTTGTGCGCGCATCCCTTGTGCGAAAGCACCTCACGCAACTGATCCACGCCGATGCTCTCATCGCCAGCGCTGGCGATGAATCTGGCGCGACGCTCCTGATCGGCGTCGTGCGCGGTCTCGGGAAACCTGCCGAACGTGTCAAACGCGATCATCTGTCTCGTGTCTGACGACTCGAACAGCTGTCGAAACATCGCGAACCTGAGGAATGACGGCCCCTTGAACACGCCGCACTCGACGTAGGCACCCGGTAGTTCGCGTGCGCGCTGGTAAAGCTCGTGGTGCGCAATCATCTTGCCCACGCGCCCTGGTGAACAGGTGAGATAGAAGGCGTTCTCGAAGTCGTACGCCTGCTGAGCGGAGGGCAGCGTGATCATGCGGCCTCTGACAGCGCCCGCAGCAGCGTCTGATGCACATCCAGCCCTGCCAACTCGGCGTCAACCGTGACATCGTCGGCCTGAAGCCGCTGCCAGAACGCCTGCGTCACCATCTGCCTGACGCCACGTCGGACGTTCTCATCAGGAATCGCCAGGTTCTTGAACCACAGCATCTCGAACCAGTCGTTGTCGACCACTGCGAACAGGTCGCGATAGAAGTCCCAGCTGTCGCGGACGGTGCCGCAGGCCGGGCGACCTATCGCGCGACAGAACTGCAGGCCAAGATAGCTTTCCGTCGGGTTGCCATCCATGTTGACGTCAGCCAACGGGCGGTCGAGCCACTGCGGCGACAGCAGCTCGCCGGTCCTGGCGTCGAGCGGCGCCGACCAATAGCGCCGCAGGTCGTCAGCGGCCCCGAGCATGACCAGGTCCGACGGGTGGTACAGCAGGAATTTTCTCGTGAAGCTCGCCGGCACGATGATGCGGTCGCGAAGTCCGTACGCCCTCGCGGCGCTTCGTCCGATCCGCTCGAGCCACCACTCCGCCTGCTCGAAGACCGACGGCGCCATCACGGCCAGATCGGTGCGCGTCTTGAGAATGGTGCGCGCACCAGAGGCCACCGCCCGTTCGATGCCGGCGCGGGTCGACACGATCTGCGCGTTGCGGTTCTGGATGCCTGCGGACGTCGGACGGGGGCTGAGCACCACGTCGTCCGCCAACGCCGCCGCTTCAGCCAGGGTGTCGAGATCGGTATCTTCCCAGGTCGACAGCACCACCGCATTCCCGGGATGCAGCGCCCTGAGCACACGCAGGACTTGCGGCGTCACGCCGCGCCACACCGGCCCCTGCACCACCACGGTCCGATCGAACCGCGGATGACGGGGCTGGGGAGGCATGGCCGCCAGTTCGTCGGCCCGCGCCAGTCGCTCGCGCACGGCCGGTTCAGCGAACATCGCCGATGCCGGCAGTGCCGTGAGATCGCCGAGCGCCTGCGCCTGCCGTTGAATCTCGGGCCATGCCGACGAGTAGATCACGACGGCGGCATCGCCACGATGTTCGTGTCGCAGTTGTTCGGGCGACACAATCGGCACGCCCTGACGACGAGTGCCCCAGCGGGACGCGTCGTTGTCGACAAGGTAGCGGAGCGGCAGTGGGTAGCGCGTGTGGAAGTAGTCGAACACGCTTCCCGATCCCCAGCCGACGAATCTGGTCGTGCGATCGAACAGACGTGCGTGCGCCTCCGCGAGGCGACGCGCGTCGAGCGGCAGCATCAGGCGACGGCCTTCAACGAGACCGGGTTCGACAGAAACAGGGCGAGGTCGCTGGGAATGCCAAGACCGTACATGCCCGCGCCTTCGCTGCCGACGTTGTAGATGGCGATACGGGCGCCCTCATCAATCATCTCGTTGTAGACGGGAGCCACGTAGAACTCGTTGTTCACGCGCAGATTCTTGGCAATCATCCGGTCGGCGGCGGCGACGAACGCCGCGCCGCGGCGGAAGTTGTAGATGCCAACGGTGGCTTCGTTCGAGATCACTTCCTTCTCGACCACTCGCGTCACGAACTGGCGCCGGTCCAGACCGACGAACGACCACTTCGGGTCGTCGGCCTGCATGGTCATGATCAGGCCATCCGCGCTCTGCTCGTCCATCGCCGCGAGATAGCGGTTGATGTCAACATCAACCCACTGATCACTGTTGGCCAGCATCAACGCATCGTTGTTGTTGATGTAATCGCGCGCCAGGAGCACCGTGCAGGCGGCGCCTTCGGTAACCTTGTCAACCGGGACGATGACGCAGCCGGGCGCTGCCGCCTCGAGCGCCTCTCGCATGCCGGCGTGCTCGAGATGTTCCGCCAGGGCGACGAAGATGAAGCGATGCGGACGCGATGGGCGAATGTTCCGCACCACGGCCGCGATCATCGGTTCGCCGTGCACCGGAATGAGCGGCTTCGGCAGGGTGTAACCGGCAACCGCGAAACGGCTGCCACGACCAGCGATCGGGAGAACGATATTCAGCATGTGTGAGGAGGATTACGCGGTCGCCGCGTAGGCGCGCGCCTGGAAGCGCTCAACTTCTTCCGGTGTGCCGAGGCCGTGCATCTGCGCGGCCTCAATCGGAAACATTCCGACCCGCTTGCCGGTGAGGATGAGCTCGTTGTACACGGGCGCCACGTAGTACTCGCCCGAGAAGGTAGCGTTCTTCAGCAGAATCCGTTCGGCACCACGCACGAAATCGATGCCGCGTCGGAAGTAGTACAGACCGGCCGTCGCATTGCGGCTGATCGGCTGTTTCTCCGCGACGGCGACAACCAGGTCGTTCTCGGTCCTGGCGTACGACCAGCGGGGATGGGTGTTCGGGAAGGTCATGATGGCACCGTCCCAGCCGCTGCCCCTGGCCGCGTCGAGGAACCGGTCGATCGGGGCGTCGATCCACTGGTCGGCATTCGCGACCAGCAGTTCGTCGTCGTGCTGCAGGTATTCCATGCCGAGCAACACGCTGCACAGCGCGCCGGCGGTCGGCTTCCCCATCGTCACGATGCGGCAGCCCGGAGCGATGAGCTGCAGCACGTCGCCGAGTGCGAAGTTCTGGACGTGTTCCTGCCGGCACACGAACACGAACTGGTGCGGACACGACGGCGTCAGGTTCTTGACGACGAGTTCGATCAGCGGCTGTCCGGCAATCTCGACGAGCGGTTTCGGAAAGGTGTAGCCACGCTCAGCAAACTGGCGGCCTTCGCCGCCCATCGGCACGACGATCTGAATCATGCCGCCACCTTCTCGGCCAGCGCGAGCTGACGGTTGGCCCGGTCGATCGCGGCACGCACGCGGAAGTACTCGACGTCCGGAAAGCCAGACACCTGGCACAGATGAGCGCCTGACCGTCGCGCGGCTTCGATCCCATGCGGCGCATCCTCGACGATCAGCACTTCAGAG
>CADEEX010000007.1:16655-30279 GCA_902826465.1 uncultured Acidobacteriota bacterium | reverse complement strand
CGCTTCGTCATCTCGCGAACCCTGACCCTGAACCGTGGAACCCTGGGAACCCTGGAACCCTGGAACCCTAGAACGCTACCTTGAACCCGACCTGCATGATGCGCTGATCGTAACCGCCTGTCGAGGGGAACGGGTCGGGCACACCACTGGTCGACTGTCCCAGCAGATCGGTGGCGACGATGCGGTTCACCGCCGACACGTTTTGCCGATTCGTCAGGTTCTTGGCTTCGAAGAGCTCGACTTTCGTTCGCTGCAGCGGCACGAAGCGAGAATAGCGAAGATCAAGGTTGAACACGTTGCCCAGGCGTCCGGCGTTCCGTCCATAGAACGGTAGCCGATCGTTCATGACGCCATCGAGGTTCAGATCGCGATTCGACCGAACATTGAAGGGTAGCCCGCTGTTGGCCATCAGAATGACACCGACCTGGTTGTTGTTGGCGATCATCGAGCCCAGGCCGTCGCCCGACAGGCGCGGGGCCAGCACGCCCGATACCGCCAGCGTGTGCGTCTGGTTGAAGGGCGTGACGCCCTTGTCGCGGTCGAGATTCGACGGATCGGACACGCGGTCGTCGCCGCTGCCGACCACGTAGGTGCCGGTCAGTGGCGCATTGTCGACGCCACGCGCCAGCGTGTAGGTGGCCTGCATCTGCCAACCGTCCTTCAGGCGGCGGGAGACGGTTGCCGTCAGCGCGTTGTACGACATCTCGCCAATCGACTTGAACACGTTGATGTGGTCGAACGTCGGATCGACGCGCGTCTGCGCGCTCACGGTCGTGGAGTAGATAGGCCGCAGGTCATCGAGCACGGCTCCGGTGGGAATCAGGTTGACGTCCATCAGCACCGGCAGGTTGCGCCCTTCGGCGTTCACATAGCCGACGGCCACCGACAGATCGGCATTGAGCGCCCGTTCCAGCTGCACGTTGCTCAACCAGGCGGACTGCGTGCGGAAATCGGGGTCAACCGCGGTAATGCTCTGGCGCGGCAGGGTGAACCCGGCAGGCGGTGCCGCCAGACTCGTGGGAAACGCCGGTGCTCCGGCGGAGGAGCCGGCGATGGAGACGTTGTAGCGGATCGGATCGCCGTTGTTGAGAATGGCGTTGTCGTAGAAGTCGAGCAGCGGCGGCTCGAACATCTTGCCGACCGAGGCGCGCAGCACCGTGCGTCCGGAACTGTCGATCGACCAGGCCACACCGGCGCGCGGCCCGATGTTGTTCTTGTCGATGGTGAAATCGGTGGAGTACGGATTGGCCGCAAATGTCTTGGCCGACGGCACATCGAACACGTCGTACCTGAGGCCGTAGAGCAGCTTCACGTTCGGCGCCACCTGCCAGTCGTCCTGCACGAAGAAGCCCGAGAACACCGAGCTGTAGTTGAAGGCGAGCTGGCCGAACGTCTGCTGCAGCGAGGTGTAGCCGAGCGGACTCGCACCAGACTTCGCCGCCAGATAGGCGTCGATCGATGGGAATGTGTACTGAAAGTTCTGCGCCGCGATGCGGTCGTCGCCAATGAACTGCAGATCGGCGCCGGCCTTGAGCGCGTGATCGCCTCGGATCCAGGTGTAGTTGTCGAGCACCTGCCAGATCTTCTGGTTGAAGTCGAAGCCATCCGAGTTGCCATCGCCGACACGCGGCCCGCCGAAATCGGCCACGCCGGGAATGATTAGCGCCGGTCCGGCAACAGCGGTCAGGCCGACGGTGCGGAACTGATGACGCCGCGCGAACTGGAAGCGGAACTCATTGAGCGCGTTGCTGCTGATGGCTGTGGACGCCTGCAGGGCCGCGGAATCCATCCGGTCGGTGAAGTCGGTCGCGCGGTCGAGCGTCAGCCGCGGCGTCGCCGCCGCGTTGCCGATATTGCTCTCGGAAAAGTTCTTGAACAGGAAGTAGCGCCCGGCAATCTGCGTGTGGCTGCCGAGTTGATAGTCGATCTTCCCGAACGCGAAGTTCACCTTCTGACGGGCCGGGATGACGCCGTCGCCAAGCGACAGGCCAAGACGCGACGCATCCGCAGGCAGCACGGCAATCACCTGATTGCCCGTGACCAGGCTGCGGTCGATGAACTCGTAGGCACCGAAGAAATGCGCGCGGTTTCTGACGATCGGTCCACCGAGTGTGAACGTCGCGTTGTCGGCGTCGCTGTCGGGCTCTCGCACGGTCGGACTCAGGAAGAACGGCCGGGCCGCCAGCGCATTCCGCTTGAAGCGGTAGCTGGCCGTGCCGTGCAGGTCGTTGGTGCCCGACTGCGTGATGGCGTTGTAGACCATGCCGGTGGTCTGGCCGAACTCCGGCGCAAATCCGTTGGTGATGACCTTCACTTCACGCACCAGCACTTCGGATACCGGCAGCAGTCGCAGACCAGCGCGATCTTTCTCGGTATTGGTGTTGCCATCGAGCTGGTAGTTCGTGTGCATCTGCGATCCATTCGCGTTGATGCGTGGCACGCCAAGCTCGTTGTTCTCGTAGCCAGTGACGTTGGCCTGCAGGAACGCGAAGTTGTAGGGGTTTCTCGATGGCAGCGGCAGGTTGTGAATCTCGACGTCGCCGATCGTTCGTCCCAGGTCGATGCGCGCCGGATCGGCAATCGGCGACTGCGTGGTCACGGTGATGGCTTCCGTGAGATCGCCGACGGTGAGCTCGACATTGATAACGGCCGTCTGCCCCGCCGACAAGGTGATCCCCCCCTGGTCGTGCTTGCGGAATCCCTGCAGCTCCGCAACCACGCGGTAGGTGCCGAGCGGCAGCAACAGCGCGCGGTAGAAGCCGTTCTCGTTGGTCAGCGTCAAACGCGAGGCGCCGGTGTCGGTGTTGAGAATCTGGACGTTGACGCCTGGGAGCAGTCCGCCCTGCGCATCAGTGAGCGTGCCCTCGATGGCGCCGTTGGCGGCTTGCGACTGAGCCCACGCCGGGACGGCGAACCACACAGTGAACAGCACGCCGGCAAGGAAGCCGGCCAAGGCACGAACCATGGTGATTCTCCAGGGGAAAGCGATCATGACGTCAGTGACTCTGGAGTTGGACGCCGGCCGGGCTCTCGAGGATCTCGCGGTAGTAACTTTCGTAGACAGGAACGATCTTGTCGTCGGCATACCGCGTCTCGGCGATGTGCCGCGACGCGGCCGCGGCCCTGGCATGCACCTCGGGCACGGTCAACAGCCGCACCACCGACTCGGCCATGCCGTCGAGGTCGTGCGGCGCATGGAGGAATCCACTGACGCCGTGCTCGACGACCTCCGGCAGGCCACCAATCTTCGAGGCCACAACCGGCAGTTCACAGGCCATGGCTTCGAGCGCCGCCAGCCCGAAGCTCTCCTGCGCCGACGGTAACACGAACACGTCAGCCGCCGAGAGCAGGGGCACCACCCGATCCTGTTCGCCAAGGAACTGCACACTGTCACCCAGGCCCAGCGCTTTCGCCAGCCGCATCGCATCGTCCAGTTCGGGTCCGTCGCCCACCATCAGCAGACGGCTGTTCACCTTCGCCCGCACTTTTGAAAAGATCTCGACGACGGCGGTGACCCGCTTCACCTTGCGGAAGTTGGACACGTGAATGACCAGTTTCTCGCCGTGCGGCGCCAGGCGGTGGCGAATCTCTGGCACCGGATGCCGCCGATTCAGCTCGCAGTCGATGAAGTTGGGAATGACGCGAATCGGCACCTTCACGCCAAGCTCGCGAATGGTGTCGCGCTTGAGGCTTTCGGACACCGTGGTCACACCATCAGACTGCTCGATGCCGAACCGGACTGTTTCCGAGTACGACCGGTCAGCGCCGAGCAGCGTAATGTCGGTGCCATGCAGCGTGGTGATGACACGCGGCACGCGGCTGGTGGGCGTGGCGGCGAGCATCTGACGGGCCAGATAGGCGGCAGTGGCATGCGGGATGGCATAGTGCGCGTGCACCACGTCGAGCCGCTCGGCGCGTGCCACCTGCACGATGCGATTGGTCAGCGACAGCAGATACTGTGGTTCGCGGAACACCGGATACGACGGCGTCTCGACGCGATGAAACGACAGGCCTGGTGTGTAGTCGCCAAAGCGCACAGGCATCTCGCTGCTGATGACATGGATCTCGTGGCCGCGAATGGCCAGCGCCTTTCCCAGCTCGGTGGCAACGATGCCGCTGCCGCCGACCGAGGCATAGCAGACGATGCCGATTCTCATAGCGGCTTGAGCAGGGTGCGGCGAAGCAGTGGTTCGCGCACGACGACGCCTTCGGCGCTGCGGACGCCGACACGCGCGCCGAACTGCGCGTCCCGGCTCTCGATCATCTGACGGAAGAGCGGCGTATTGAGGCGCGTGGCCACCGCACCGTCGGGCGCTGGCGGAGTGAACTGGCTGGTATGGCAGTCGAGTGCCGCCAGCTTCGTATCGTAGACGTCAGACACGTCGATCACGAACGACGGTTCGACGGCGTCGTTGATGAAGTAGTAGCAGACCCACTGCACTTTCCACGCGTCGCCGGGCGCGGCGTAGCGGCGAAGACCAGCGTTGAAGCAGGCCTCGGTAAGCACCTGGCTGGCGGCGACATGATCGGGATGGCGATCCGACCAGTACGGCACGGCGATTACCGACGGCCGATGACGGCGGATGAAGGCGACCGCGTGATCGAGATGCGCCGGATCCTTGCCGACGCGGCGGTCGGGCCAGTGCAGGTTCTCGCGCCACAAGGCGCCCAGCACGACACGGGCACGTTCCGACTCGGCGAGGCGCTCCTCAACACTGCCGTTGCTGCCCATCTCGCCGGCGGTCAGATCGCACAACCCGACCGAATGCCCGAGCGCCACGTGCGTCGCGATGGTGCCACCGAGTCCGATCTCGAGATCGTCGGGATGGGGACCGAACACGAGCAGATCGAGGGACGAGGCCCGAGGGTCGAGGCTCGAGGGTCGGTGGTCGGGGCTCGGGGTCATCGATGGAACCCAAAGGCGTTGTCCGCGGCGTCGGCCTCGTCGAGATGATGGCGGAGCAGGATGCGGCTGGCGAGATACGCACCCGTCACACTGGGACTCGAATCGCCGAACGCGAACAGGTGAAACGGAAAATTGCGATGCGCGCCGATGTAGGGCAATCCTTCGGCGGTGAGTGCGTAGGGCGAGTCCCACCCGTAGGCCGGCATGATGCCAGAGATGTCCGGATAGATGGTCGACAGCTCGTACATCAGCTGTCCCGTGCGCTGTACGAGGGTCTGCTCGCGCAGACGCGGTGCGACCGTTTCGGTGTCGGCGCCAGACACCAGCAACCGCTCATCGTCGACCCAGCGAATGACGTGCGATGGATCCACGGAGTCGCGCACGACCAGCTCCCGCTCGCCGAGCATCGCGCGAATCTTTGCCGGCATCGGCTCGGTGAGCGCGCAGTAGGCGCTTTTGAACCAGAAGTGTCGTCGCAGCGACTTGAACAGCTGCGGCGTCGGCACCCCCGTCGAGACGATGATCCGCGCGACCCGCAGCGGACCGGCCGGCGTGAACACATCCGCGTATTTTCGCGTGAAGGTGATCTTGCTGATCGGCGACTGTTCGAAGATCAGCGCGCCACGTGCGGCGGCGGCCGCCGCCAGACCCAGCGTGGCACGGTAGGGATCGATGAGGCCGCCGTCGCGGCCGCGCAGCGCGCCGAGCCCCGCAATCGCGGCCTGCTCGATGACCACCTTGGGCGCGACCAGCGTGGCGTCGAGCCCGGCCTCCTTGCGCGCCTTCTGCTCGCGCTTCAGGCGCACCACCTGCTCGGCGCTCGTGGCGACCAGCAATGAGCCCGCAGGCTCGAGGCGACATTTGAGATCGAGGCGCTTGATGAGCGCGCCGAAGTCGAGCGCCGCGCGGCGCCAGGCCTGCCAGGCGTGACGCGCGGCCTTCAGTCCAATCTGCTTCTCGACATCGGCAAAACGCACCCCCGGCTCATCGGCAATCCAGCCGGTCGAGGCACTGCTGCTGCCATGTCCAATCCGTTCGGCTTCGAACAGGGCCACCTTGATGCCGGCCGCGGCAAACGCGTAGGCCGTGGCGCAGCCCGTCAAGCCCCCGCCAATGACGACGACGTCGACCTTGGGAATGGTTCTGGCCTTCGGATAGCTGGGAATGCGGGACTTCGGGTACTGATCCACCCAGGGCGAGCGCCCGTAGCGCGTTGGCATCAAGGGGGATTCTACCGGGTTCAGGGAACCCCGAATATGATTCGCTGATGCGTATTGCGGTCGTCGGTCCCGGCGGCGTTGGCGGCTATTTCGGCGGACGACTCGCGCAGGCGGGCGAAGATGTCTGGTTTCTGGCGCGCGGACCACACCTGGCGGCCATGCGCGACCACGGGCTGCGGATCGAGAGTCCCAAAGGGAACGCCCACGTTACCAGCGTGAAGGCCACCGTTGACCCCATGGAGATCGGGCCGGTCGACGTCGTGCTCTTCACGGTAAAGGTCTACGACGTCGAGACCGCCATTCCTCTGGTGAGAAAGCTCATCGGACCAACGACGCTCGTCGTGCCATTTCAGAACGGCGTGGAAAGCGTCGCGCGGCTGACCGCCGAGTTCGGCCAGACCCACGTCGCCGGTGGCACGGCGCACATCACGGCGCTCGTCGCCGAACCGGGGCTCATTCGGCACACCGCACTTGACCGGCTGATCTTCGGCATGCCGGACGGCAGCATGCCGTCAGCGCTCGAGACGCTCCGCGACGCCGGCGTCCGCGCCGGCTTCGACGCCGTGCTGAGCGATCAGATCGAGGTCGAGATCTGGGCGAAGTTCACGCGCCTGACCGTATTCAGCGGCATGACGTCGATCTGCCGGTCGTCCATCGGTCCGATTCGAGACGACGTGGAGCTGCGGGCGATGATGGCGGACGCGTGGCGGGAATCGATCGCCGTCGCAGGGGCGAAAGGGGTGCCGCTGCCAGCCACGATGTTCGACCAGATGCAGTCGACGATCGACGCGCTGCCGCCGACCGCACGATCGTCGATGCTCGAGGACCTCGAACGCGGTCGCCGCCTCGAACTGCCGTGGCTGAGCGGCGCGATGGTGCGGATCGCCGAGGAGCTCGGCGTGGCGGTGCCGACGCATCGACTGTTTGTGAAGCTCTTGCGCCTGCACGTGCATGGACGGCCTACGGCCTGAGACCTAAGGCTTAAGACTCAAGGCTCAGGGCTCAGGGCTCAGGGCTGAGGGCTTAAGGCTCAGGGCTCACGAAGGCGTACTGGAGCTGGTCCTGAATCACTCCGTCCTTGATCGCACTCCTGCGTAAGCGCGCTTCGAGAACGTAGCCGCACTTCTCGAGCACGCGACACGACGCGGCGTTGTGCGCGAAGGGCAACGCAAACAGACGCGTCAGCTGGTGCTGCCGCAGCGCGTAGGGGGTGATGGCGGCGAGCGCGTCGGACGCGATGCCGCGGCCCCAATAGCGTTCGCCGAGCCAGTAGCCGACTTCGGCCGACACGCGCTCGACATCATCCTGCACACTGAAGCCGATGCCACCCACAGCCACGCCGTCAACGTCGATGGCAAACGACGTCTCCGGGTGCCCCGAGCGCACGTGCTTCAGAAATGCTGCGCCGTCTTTGCGCGTGTACGGGTGCGGAAATCGATCGCGAAGGTTCAGCCAGATCTTCCGGTTGTTCGCGTGTTCGACGAGCGATGCGAGATCACCAGTGGTCCACGATCGCACCACGCAGCTCTCGAGCGGCAGCCTCACCCTATTCTTCCCATCGGAAACGCAGCACGGCGATGGTCGAGAACAGCGCCGCAAATCCGAGCAGGGCCAGTGTCGGTGCGACGGCCGCACTGAGTCCGAGTCCGCGCCAGGTCATCGCGTCGAGTCCATCCACAGCCCATCGCGCCGGCACCACCAGCGTTGCGCGCTGCAGCCACTGCGGAAACAGAAACGTTGGCACCCAGGCGCCACCGAGCATCACCATCATCAGCACCGACAGGCTCGCGATGCCACGCGATCCTCCTGGTGTTCTGCCCAGTGACGCGATCAGCAATCCAAATGTCGCGGCCATCAACGCACACGCGGCCGCGACCATGAAGAAGCCGACGATGCTGCCGGCGATCGACACCTTGAAGACGATCATCGCAAAACCGAAGGAAACGAGCAGTGTCATCAGCGCGATGAGCGCGCCGCTCAGCGCCTTGCCGCCGAGGAGCGTCATCCGTGAGAGTGGGGCGCTACGCAGGCGTTTCCAGAGACCGCGCTGCCGCTCGAGGAGGATACCGATGCCAAGATCGATCGACGAGAACAGCAGAAACTGAATGCCCATGCCGGCGAACGAGTGTGCATAGCCGTTGTACGCGACGTTCTCGCCCGAGGTGATCGCCTCCTGCGCCACGGTGTAGGGCACGGTGATTCCGCCCACAGGCGCTCCGCCGCCACCGGATGCCAATCCTGCAGGCGCCGACTGGTTGAACGCCCGCACCGACGTCAGCAAGTCTTGCAGCCGACGCTGCTGGTCGGTCGGCAGACCGCTCTGCCCGAGATTCGTCAGCGCATCGTCGACCACTCTGGTGCCCGTCGGTCCAGAGAACACCTCCTGACTGACCGCCGACATGATGTGCTCGGTCATGATGCCGCGGACGAGCCCGAGCTCGGTACCGCGCGAGGGGTCGTACCACATCGTCAGCGCCGGCTTCTGCGCGCCGCCAAAGAAGGCACGCGCAGCGCTGTCACCAAACCCCTTGGGGATGACAACGCCAACGGTGATGTCGCCTTCGCGTACGGCCTTTCGAGCTTCGTCGGCGGTCGGGCTCGTCACGTTCAGGTTGGCGTCGGCGACCGCCGCTTTGACGATCGCCTGTGAGATGGTGCTGCCGTCGTGATCGACGAGCGCCACGGTGACGCGGGCACGCTCGGCTTCGGTGCCTGAAAAGATCGAACCGAAAAACGAGGCGATCGCGATCGGCGCCACGAACGACATGATGACCGCGCGTCGATCGGTCAGGAACAGCAACAGATCCTTGCGGATCATCGCCAGCAGTGGAATCAGCAGCATCAGTCGCGCAGGCTCCTTCCCGTCAGCGCAAGGAAGACTGTTTCAAGGGACACCCTCTCACCGTTCGCGGACGGCACGCGTGCGCGCATGCCGGCGATGGTGTCGTCGGCCACGACGCGCCCGCCGTCGATAATCACCAGGCGATCGGCGAGACGTTCGGCTTCTTCCATGTAGTGGGTCGTGTAGAGCAGCGCCTTGCCGGCCGCTTTCAACTGCTCGAGATTGTCGAAGATCGCGTTCCGGCTCTGCGGATCGACGCCCACCGTCGGCTCGTCGAGCAACAGGATGTCCGGATCGTGAAGAAGCCCCGCCGCGAGGTTCAGCCGGCGCTTCATGCCGCCGCTATAGTTCTTCACGTGATCTTTCGCGCGATCAGCGAGGCCGACGAGCGTCAGTGTCCGCTCAATCGCCTGCTCGAGCCCGGTTCCCGACAGCCCATAGAGCGCGCCAAAGAACCGCAGGTTGGCGTTGGCCGACAGCTCATCGTAGAGCGCGAGATCCTGCGGCACCAGGCCGATCTTCCGTTTCTTCGGATCGGTATCGCCTGCGAGCGGCGCGCCGCCCACGAGCACGCTGCCCTCGTCTGGCGCCACCAGGCCGCTGATCATCGACACCGTCGTGGTCTTGCCGGCGCCGTTCGGGCCGAGCAGGCCGACGAGTTCACCGGCCCGAAGACTGAACGACACGTCGTTGACCGCGGTGAGCGTGCCGAACGACTTCTTGAGATGGCGAACCTCGAGCATGAGAGAGCTATCGTGGCACGCGCACGTCATGAAATCTGGGCGAGCCGACGAATAGCCGGAAAAACCCGACGAACGGTGATGACGGGTGGGTGGCGCCGCTCCTATAATCCGCGGGTCTGGGAGGGCGAACGATGGCTCTGCGGTCCCGGCGGATATGCGTGGCGGTCAGTGCGGCGCTGCTTGCCGGCGCTGCCGTGGGCGGAGCGGTATGGAACGAGTCGCGGCTCGACAGCATCGCCGCGCCGGCGCCACCGCCCTCACCGGTGAAGATGCAGGTCTGGCTGGCACGCGAACCGGCACCCTTTGCCCCGCATCTTCCAGTCGTGCGATCAGCAGCGACGCCGCTCCGTCGCGGACCACTTCGCGATGCGACGGGCACCGCACGCGGCGCAGGCCGACTGCCGCCGCCCCTCACCCATTAACACATTCGCGTTCAGCACCGAGGCTCGCGACGTTATCTGCTGGTAAGCTGGCGCGTCGATCCACGCCAGCGTTCAGCAGGAGACCTCGCGCATGTCCCGTCAGTTTGACGCCATCGTCATCGGCAGCGGCTTCGGCGGCGCCATCACGGCGTGCCGGCTCGCCGAACGAGGTCTGGCAGTGCTCGTGCTCGAGCGTGGACGCCGATGGACGCCGCGCGACTATCCGCGGGCGCCCGGCGATCCGTGGCTGTTCAATGCCGCGCACCCCGCGAAGCAGCACGGCTGGCTCGACCTGCGCTTCTTCAACCAGATGACCGTGGCGCAGGCGGCCGGCGTTGGTGGCGGGTCGTTGTCGTACAGCAGCGTCGCCCTCGAAGCGCATCCCTCGCTGTTCACCACAGGGTGGCCCGCAGAGATCACCTACAACGAGCTGAAGCCGCGATACGACCGCGTCGCGGCCACCATGAATCTGCAAACGGTGCCCGACACCCAGTTGACGCAGCGGTTCAAGCTGATGCGCGAAGGCGCGCAGTCAATTGGTCACGGCGATCGAGTGTCGAAGGCGCCACTCGCCATCACCTTCTCACCAGACTGGAACTATGGGCTCCAGGACCCGTTCGACCACGGTCACTCGAAGACGTTCACGAACGCCCATGGTCAGCAGCAAGGCACGTGCATCCACCTGGGGAACTGCGATGTCGGCTGCGACGTCCGCGCCAAGAACACCCTCGACCTGAACTACCTCGCACGTGCCGAACAGCACGGGGCCGAGATCCGGCCGTTGCACATCGTCCAGGCCATTGAGCCAGACGGCCACGGTTACCGCGTGGCCTTCGACCGGATCGAGGATGGTCGCCTTGTCCGCGGCACAGAGCGCGCCACGCGGGTGCTGCTCGCGGCAGGGAGCCTCGGATCGACGGAGTTGCTGCTGCGTTGCCGGGAAGAGGCCCAGACGCTGCCACGCCTCAGCCGCATGATCGGCCACCAGTGGAGCGCCAATGCCAACGTGCTGTCGATGGCGACGTACGCCGACGGCCGGCGCGTCAACCAGACGGTTGGGCCGACGATCTCCGGCGTGGTCGACTTCATGGATGCCGCCCTGGGCGAGCGCTTTGTCGTCGAAGACGATGGGTTTCCGAACTTGCTACAGAACGCACTGCGCGCTTGCCTGGATGCGCGCGTCAGAACCGATGTCGGTCGCGCCATTCTCAAGCAGCTCGAAACGCACGTCCGCAACGACGTGCAATCGCGGAATCTGATGGTCTGGCTTGGGGCCGGCATGGACGCGAGCGATGGACAGTTGACGCTCCGGCGTGGGGCCGTGAAGAACACGCCGCGATCACTGACCCTGCGCTGGAGCCCTCAACGATCACAGGCCGTGGTGAAGGCGATTCTTGCCGTGCACCAGAAGATGACCGCCGCCACCGGGGGGCAGACGCTGCCAAATCCAGCGTGGAGTCTGTTCAGAAGCCTGGTGACGCTGCATCCGCTTGGCGGTTGCCAGATGGGCGACTCGATTGAGAACGGCGTCGTCGACCACCTTGGGCAGGTGTTCGGCTATCCACGCCTCTACGTCGTTGATGGAGCGATTGCCCCGGGATCAATCGGACGAAATCCCTCGCACACGATCGCCGCCCTGGCGGAGCGCATCGCCGAGCACGTGCAATAGCGATCGCCACCGGCGACAGCGCCTATCGTTGCTTACGGGTGAGAATCGCCTCCATTTCATCCATCACGCGGTTCATCTCTTTCATCGTCAATGTCAGCGGCTCGTCGGTGGTCATGTCGACGCCGGCGTCTTTGAGCAGTTCGATCGGGTACTTCGAACCGCCGGCAGACAGGAACGCGAGGTACTTCTGCGTGGCCTCGGCGCTGCCCGCCTTCACCTTCTGCGCCAGCGCTTCCGACGCCGTGAACGACGTCGCGTACTGGAACACGTAGAAGTCGCGATAAAAGTGCGGAATGTAGCTCCACTCGTGCGCGATGTAGTCGTCGACGATGCAGATGCCCTGATCGTGGCCGTAGTAGCGCTTTGTGATGTCCATGTACAACTTGGCCAGCGCCTCGCCGGTGATCGGCTGCCCCTTCGCCGACATCTCGTGCATCCGCAGTTCGAACTCGGCGAACTGTGTCTGGCGGAACACGGTGCCCTTGATGTTCTCGAGGTAATTGCCCAGCAACGACAGCTTCGTGTCGTCGTCCTTGATGTTCTTGAGCATGTAGTCGATGAGCAGCGACTCGTTGAACGTCGACGCGACCTCGGCGACGAAAATCGGATAGCCGGCGAGTGGATAGGGCTGCGCCTTGTTCGACAGGTAGCTCTGCATCGTGTGCCCGAGCTCGTGAGCCAGCGTGCTCACGTCGGTGTACTGACCGTTGTAGTTGATCAGCATGTACGGATGGACGTCGTAGGCGCCACCATTCGAATAGGCCCCTGAGCGCTTGCCGTCATTCGGCAGGAGGTCGATCCAGCGATTCTCGAACGCGCGTGTGATGATCGAGCGATACTCGGCGCCGAGCGGCGCCACGGCGCCAAGCACGTGCGTCTGCGCTTCTTCCGGCGTGTACTTCAGGTCGACCGATCCGACGAGCGGCGCGTAGAGGTCGTAGTAATGCAGTGAATCGAGCCCCATCATCCGCTTGCGCAGCTTCAGGTAGCGGTGAAATGCCGGCAGGTTCTTGTTCACGCCGTCGATGAGGCGGGTGTACACGGACGTGGGAATCGCCGGGCCATCGAGCATCGCCTCGAGTGCCGTCGGATACTTGCGGGTCTTGGCGATGAAGGCGACCTTCTGCACCTCGCCGTTCATAGTGACGCCGTAGGTCCGGCTGAACGAGCCGAGGGCCTTGAAGAAGGTGGACATCACCTTCTCTCGGTCGGCGCGGTTAGGCAGCGCACGCAGCGCGCCGAATCCGGCCTGATCGAGCTTCACCGTCTTGCCGTCGCTCAGCGTGACGCTCGGGTACGGAAAGTCGGCATTCGACAGAATGTTGAATGCGCTCGACGACGCGCCGAAGGTGGGACCGGCGTCGGCAATCAGTTTCTCTTCCGCGTCGCTGAGCGTGTGTGCCGCACGCCTGAGCACATCTTCGAGATAGAAGCGATAGTTCTTGAGGCGGGGTTCGCTCGTGATGAACCGCTGAACAACCGTCTTGTCCGCTTTCAGAATCTCGGGCTCGATATACGACGCTTCGGCGCTGTACTTCGCGGCGAGCTGCACCATCTCCTGCTGCATGCCTTCATGCGCCGAGTCGCGCGTATCCTGATCGGCCAGCATGCTGGCGTAGACATAGAGCCGTGACAGCTCCTTGTCGAGACCTGACTGCCGCTCGAGCGCGTCGGCGAGGACACCGGCTGACGAGGTGAGCCGTCCGCGGTACTGACCGAGCTGGGGAATCTCCGATGCGAGCTTGTCTTTCGCCGATCGCCACGCGGCGTCCGTGGCATAGATGTCGGCCAGGTTCCACTTGTACTTGTCGGCGATTTTCGT
>CADEEX010000007.1:11869-16645 GCA_902826465.1 uncultured Acidobacteriota bacterium | reverse complement strand
GGGTGAGCGACGCGACGGCCAGCAGGATGAGGCTGGCGCGTATGCCGGGACGGACGTGTGTGAGGCCCATGCCGCATTTTAGAACCGCCATCGGCACTGCGGAGCCCTCAACTCGTTTTAGTTTGTGACGAAACGCAGATCGATGCTGCCGTTGACGGTCTCGAGCTCGAGATCGCGCCCGCCGCTGCCAATCACTCCGACAACCCGACGTTTTCGTCCGGAAAAGCTCTGCACCGTCACTGGGAACTCGGAGTCGAAGTGACCGTTCAGCATCTCGGCACGAAGGTTGGTGCTGGTGTTCTTCGGCAGGCGCAGCACGATGCTGCCGTTCACCGTGTTGAAGTCGAGCACGCCAGTCCAGGTGGACGCTCCGACCGATGCGTCGATCGATCCGTTCACCGTCTCTGCCGATCCCACACCTGTGGTCGACAAATCGATGCGACCATTCACCGTCTTCACGTCCGCGTCGCTTTTCAGGCCGCGTGCGTCAATGCCGCCATTGACGGTCTTACCGACGAACCGCACACCCGCTGGCACGCGCACCACGAAGTCGACGACGACGTCGTTGTCGTGACTGCCGATATGGCCGTTGGTGCCGACGCGGCACTCGTTGGGGCGACGATCGCGGCTGCTGCGGCCGCGAGGGCGCCACACAGGTTGGCCCTCGCTGGGATACATCGCGCAGATCGTGACGTTGCCGTCTTCGCTCACCGTCTGCACCGTGACGCCAGCGGGATCGCTGCGACGCCCGCGTTTGCTGGCGCGTACCTCCACCTGCGTCCCCATCGCCAGCTCGGCGCGCACCGAACCGTTCACCCCCTTGATCTCGATGGTCCTTCCGGCTGGAACGACACCGCTCCACTGGAAGTCGTTGACCGACTGCGCCGAGGCAGGCAGCGCCAGCGCGCTGAGACACAGACTGATGACGAACGCACGCAACATGGCCCCTCCGAGTTCGAGCGCCGGCGTGATGACCGGCGCTACGGAGGGTTGGACGACGCGGACGACGACAGGGTTGATCCCGTGGACCTGTGGACCTGAGGACCTGTGGACCTGTGGACCTATTTGACGCAGTCGCCCAGCCGCTTGCCGCTGTACTTGATGGTCATCGCCATCGGCTGCCCGCCACGGCCCACCATATTGGTGATCATCTGCCCGGTATAGCTGTCGCCGGCATACGTGATCTCTCCGGTGCCATTGGCGGCCATCGGCCCGTTGCACTGCATCGACCAGGTGATCTTGTTCCCGAGCACTTTCTGGTCGGTCATCTTGCAGTCAGGCGGCGGAGCGCCAGCTCGCTGAGGACCACTCGGCAGCGCCCTGTTCGGATCGGCCGCCTCTTCCTTCGTAATGCACTGGATGCTCTTGGTCGGTGGCAGCATGCCCGGCATGTTGGGCATCAGCATCTCCATCGTGACTTCCCATCGCCCGTCGCGACGCGGACCTGTCTGTGCAAAGAGCGAGACCGAACCCGCGGCGGCAACGGCGAGAATGGCGGCGTAGACAAGTCTCATGGGTCCTCCGGTGGTCCGGCGGCAGCCGGACACTACGTGCTAGGTGCGCATGATAAGCGCGGAACGGGCGGCCAGCGCGCGGGCACGCGCCCCTTCCACGGTTGCCGCGAGCGCCGTGATGTGGCCCATCTTACGACCGGGACGAGGTGTCGCCTTGCCGTAAAGATGCAGCTTCACGTCGGGCATGGCCAGCGCCGCTTCCCAGCGCGGCTCACTATCGGTCCAGAGGTCGCCCAGCAGATTGACCATCGCCGCCGGCTGTATCAGCTCCGGCGAGCCGAGCGGCAGTCCGCAGATCGCACGCAGCTGCTGTTCGAACTGGCTGGTGCGGCAGGCTTCCACCGTCAGGTGTCCCGAGTTATGCGGCCTCGGGGCCAGCTCGTTGATCATCAGCCGGCCATCGGTGGCGACAAAAAACTCGATACACAGCAGGCCGATGTAGTCGAGGCTCTCGAGCACGGCTTCGGCCACCTCGATGGCTCGGCGTGCAATGGCCGCGGGCACTGCTGCCGGAGCCGTGCTGACGTCGAGGATATGGTGTCGATGGACGTTCTCGAACGGCACGAACGCCTCTACCGATCCGTCGACCCCGCGGGCGGCGACCACCGAGATCTCACAGGCGAGGTCGATGAACGCCTCGAGGATCGCTTCGTGCCGACCGATCGACTCCCAGGCCAGCGCGAGATCGGCCTCGGTACGTACCGCCGCTTGTCCCTTGCCGTCGTAGCCGAACGCCGCCGTCTTGATCACCGCGGGCAATCCGACCTCGCGTGCAGCGGTCGTCAGATCAGCGTCGCTGCGAATCGCGGCAAACGGCGTGACCGGCAGTCCTCGCTCGCGCAGGAAGGTTTTTTCGCGAAGACGATGTTGGGTGATCTCCAAGGCTCGTCCGCTCGGACGGACAATCGCCTCTTCTTCCGCCGCCGCGGCAGCAACGGCCGACACGTTCTCGAATTCGAACGTGACGACGTCAACAGCGCGCGCGAACTCGCGGATCCGATCGACATCGTCGTACGACGCGATCACTTCGACATCGGCAATCTGGCCGGTGGGGGTGTCGTGCTCTGGTGCGAGCGTGTGGACGCGATAGCCCAGGCGCCTGGCCGCCATGGCGAACATCCGACCGAGCTGTCCGCCACCGAGCACGCCGATGATCGAGCCCGGCAGAATCGGCGCCGTCACGAGAGCGTGTCGCGCCGGACCTGTTCGGCGATCTCGGCGCGGTAGTCTTCGAGGCGGCCGCGAAGTGCGGGACGCGACGTTGCCAGGATCGCAATGGCCAGGAGTCCGGCATTCATCGCGCCGGCTGCCCCGATGGCGACCGTCGCCACGGGCACGCCCTTCGGCATCTGGACGATGGAGAGCAGCGAGTCGAGGCCGTTCAGCCCCGCACTCTGCACGGGCACGCCGATCACCGGAAGCACCGTTTGTGCCGCCACCATGCCTGGAAGATGCGCGGCCCCTCCGGCCCCGGCAATGATGACCTCGAGCCCGCGCGACACAGCGGTCGTGGCGTACTCGGCCATCCAGGCTGGAGTGCGGTGGGCCGAGACGACGAGCGACTCGTGCGGCACGTCGAAGCGCGTCAGCACTTCGTCGGCCAGCTTCATCGTGTCCCAGTCGGATTTGCTTCCCATGATCAGTCCGACGAGCGGACGCGGCTCCGGCATGCCGGTATTTCATCACAAAACCTGACGCGTTCGCTGGGACAGACGGTTGCGATCACCAGGAGCGGGCGGCTTAAGATGGAGCGATGAAGATTGCCGTCGCCGCCTTCATCGCGCTCGTACTCTCCCCCTCGGTCGGCGCACAGACTGCGCCACCCCTGCAACTCCCCTTCACCAGGTTCACCCTGCCGAACGGGTTGACCGTGATTCTGCACGAGGACCACAGCGTGCCGGTGGCCACGGTGAACGTGTGGTATCACGTCGGCTCCGGCAACGAGAAGCCTGGCCGCACGGGTTTCGCACATCTCTTCGAGCACCTGATGTTCATGGGCTCTGGACACGTCAAGCCGGGCGAGTTCGACGAGTGGCTCGAGGCCGCCGGCGGCACCAACAACGGTTCCACCGAGTACGACCGCACCAACTACTACATCAACGTCCCGTCGAACGCGCTCGAGCTCGCGCTGATGCTCGAGTCCGATCGCATGGGCTATCTCCTCGAGACGATGACGCCGAAGGTCGTCGACGCCCAGCGCGATGTCGTCAAGAACGAGCGGCGCCAGAGTGTCGAGAATCAACCGTATGGTGTCGCCGAAGCAGAGACGCTCGGCGAGATGCTCTATCCCGACGGCCACCCGTACCACTGGCCGGTCATCGGTTACATGCCCGACCTCACGGCCGCGAGCTACGACGATGTCGTCGCGTTCTTCAAGACGTACTACGCTCCCTCGAACGCGAGCCTGGTTGTGGCGGGCGACATTGAGCCCGTCGCCACACGCCAGATGATCGAGAAGTGGTTCAGTGACGTGAAGCCGGGACCCGTGCCGCAGCCGCTCGGGGCGCCGGCCGCGGCGCTCACCGGCATCCAAAAGCGCACCATCACCGATCGCGTCCAGTTACCGAAGCTGTACCTCGCCTGGTTGACACCACGTCAGTTCTCCCCAGGCGATGCCGAACTCGACATCGTCGCCGACGTGCTCGCGGGAGGCAAGAACTCGCGCCTCTACAAGCGGCTCGTCTACGACATGCAGATTGCGCAGTCGGTGTCGGCGTATCAGGGATCGCAATCGCTCTCGTCGTTTTTTCTGATCGAGGCGACTCCGCAGCCAGGCCACACCGTCGAGGAACTGCAGAAGGTGGTGGATGAAGAGGTGGCACGGCTGCAACGTGAGGCACCGACTGACCGCGAACTGCAGCGAGCGGTGAACCAGATCGAGGCGTCGTTCTACAGCCGCCTTGAACGGGTGGGCGGATTCGGCGGCAAAGCTGACCGTTTGAACGCTTACCTCACCGCCACTGGCAACCCGGACTGGGTCAATGAAGATTTGGCGCGCTATCGGGCGCTTTCACCAACCGACATCAAGGCCGCCGCCGAAACGTTCCTGCCGGCGGGACGCCGCATCGAGCTCACCGTGATGCCGGAGGCGAAATGAGGACGCTGCTTGCCATTGTGCTGTCGCTGACGACGGTCGGTCTGGGTGCACAGACGCCCGATCGCACCAAGCCCCCTGCCGTGGGATCGACGCCGAGCTTCGCGCTGCCGCAGATTCAGAAGCGACAACTCGCGAACGGCATGCCGGTGTGGATCGTCGAGCAGC
>CADEEX010000007.1:0-11769 GCA_902826465.1 uncultured Acidobacteriota bacterium | reverse complement strand
CAGATTCAGAAGCGACAACTCGCGAACGGCATGCCGGTGTGGATCGTCGAGCAGCACGAAGTCCCGGTCGTGCAGGTCAACCTGGTGATCAAGGGAGGCACGAGCGCCGATCCGCAAGGGAAGTTTGGTGTCGGCAGCATGGCGGCGGCGATGTTGACGGAAGGAGCCGGCACGCGTTCATCGCTGGAGCTGGCCGACGCGGTCGATTTTATCGGCGCCGACCTGACCTCGAGCATCGGCTTCGACTCGTGGGCGATTCGCCTGCACGCGCCAGTGGCCAGGCTCGGCGACGCGCTGCCGCTGATGGCCGACGTCGCGCTCCGGCCAACCTTCCCGGCTGCTGAACTGGAGCGGCTGCGCCAACAGCGTCTCACCAGTCTCGTCCAGGCCAAGGACGAGGCGTCGACCATTGCCGCGGCGACGCTCTCGCGCGTGTTGTTCGGACAAGGACGCTACGGCACGCTGGCCATGGGCACGGCCGCCACCATCAAGGCGCTGTCGGTCGCCGACCTCCGCGCGTTCTACGACACGCAACTGCGCGGCACGCCGACGCTGATCGTCGTCGGCGATGTGACGCCAGACACGGTACTGCCCCTGCTCGAACAGCACTTCAGCGCGTGGCGGTCGTCCGCTGGAACCAATGGCGCTCCGCTACGCGAGCGCGCCATGGCGCGACGCACGCGCCGTGAGGTCTACATCGTCGACAAGCCTGGGGCGCCACAGTCACAGATCCGCATCGGCCTCGAGGGGGTCGCCCGCGATACGCCCGACTACTTTCCGATTCAGGTCATGAACACCGTGCTGGGTGGGTCGTTCAGTTCGCGTCTGAACATGAACCTACGGGAAGAACACGGCTACACCTACGGAGCAACCTCGATGTTCGATATGCGCCTGCGGCCGGGACCGTTTCTCGCAGCGGCTGGCGTGCAGACCGACAAGACGTCGGAGTCGCTCACCGAGTTCTTCAAGGAGTTGAACGGGATCCAGCAGACGATGCCTGGAGACGAACTGGCGCGCTCGAAGAACTACATCGCGCTGCGCTACCCTGGCGGATTCGAAACCACAGGCGACATCTCGCGACGCCTCGAAGATGCGCTGGTGTACGGACTGCCAGACGACTACTTTTCGAAGTACGTGCCGGCCATCAATGCGGTGACGGCGGCCGACGTCGAACGCGTGGCTCGCGAGTACATCGGCGTAAACAGCGTCGCCATCGTCATCGTCGGCGATCGCAAGGTGATCGAGCCGGGTATCCGTGCGTTGAACCTGGGACCGATCAATACGCTGACACTGGAGCAGGTGTTCGACGGTCTGCCCTGACGGCCCTGGTCTCAAGTCCTAGGTCTCAGGTCTCAGGCCTCAGGTGTATGACGTGAGACCCAAGACCTACCTGATGCTGTACAGCTCAATTTCCCCAAAGCCGTCGATGCGTTCGAGATCGCCGCGCGCGGCGATCTGCCGCATCTCCTCGGCGCTGTACTGATTCGTGTGCACGAACACATGTGACACGCCGATCTCCTTCATTGTGGCGAGCGCCTCGTCGGCGGGAAACAGCTGCAACGGGCCGGCGACCCGGTAGAAGCTGGCCGGTTGGAATCCACTGTAGCCATTCACGATCGGCTGCCAGTTCCGCGTCGAGTTCAGCATTGCATGAGCATGAAACTGCGCGCTGCGCGGCCCGGGAAAGGGCACCTCGACGGCGACGACACCTTCGCCACGCGGCAGACGGTCGAAGACCGGCGGGATACCGTCGAAGCGTGTCAATCCGAGGGGGGCGGCCAGGGGTTCAAGCGCCGCGACGGTCACTAGCAGGACGGCCACAGCCGGCCAGGCGCGCGCCGACACCCATCCACGCAGCACAACCACGCCAAACCCAGCGATCACGGCCACGGCGAGCGTGGCCATGTAGCCAAAGCGCGCGGTGGCACGAATGGCCTGCAGCAGCGGCAGGTAGGTGTAGAGCGCGGCGTAGCCAGGCAACGTCGGACCGAACGAGAGATAGACACACACGACGCCGGCGACCAGACACATGCGGGCCCTGGGGTCACGAAACGCGACACCTCGCGCCACGGCCACGAACGCGAGCACAAGGCCGAGCGCACCTGGGAACAGGCCTGTGCCGCCGGAGAAGCGCGCACTCCACGTCAGCGCGTGCACCCGCGCAGCCGTCGTGAGGTAGTCGGTCCACGACGCCGAGTATTGAGCGGCGTCGTTCAGCGACCGCGATAGTCCCTGCTCGTGGCTGACCCGATAGTACGGGAGCAGGAACGGGAGCAGGAGCATGGCGGCCACGACGCTCGTGGCCACGAGCGCTTTCAGCGCAGGTGCCGATGAACGGCGTAACCACTCGGCCGGCCGGGCAAGCAGTGCCGCGGCCATCACGACGATGGTGATCACCAGCAGGTACACGGACGTCAGGCCTTGCAGCGTGCACCACAGCGCCAGCGTGACGCCCTTCCCCACAGAGGGGCGGCGCAGCAGGACGTCGAGCGCCAGCAGTGCCATCGGCAGAAACTCGACATGCTGCGTCTGCAGGTGCGGGATGCGTGTCAGGGTGTGCGCCGAGAAGCCGAAGACGCATCCGGCCACCAGTCCCGCCGTCCAATCGCCTGTCCATCGTTGCACCACCAGCGCCATCGACCAGCCCGTGAGGGCAAAGCCGAGAATCAGCAGCACGCTGTAAGTGAAGACCGGCGAGGCACCGAGCCACAACAGCGGTGCACCGATCGCGGCCTGCACGATCATGGGCTCTGAATAGGCCAGCGTCCGCGACTCCGGATAGAAAATGTTGGCGTCAAAGAGATGGAGCGGTGCGTGGACGGCCTGGTGCGCGACCCAGGCAACGATCCATTCGTTCAGGATCGTGTCCCGGTTGTCGTGTCGCGCCAGATGGCCAGGGTCGCTTGCCACCGGCCAGGTATGAAGGCAGGCCAGCACCAGGAACAGTGCCAGCGCTGACAGCCTGGGGTACCGCGCCAGCCTCAAACGGCGCCACGCGGGCTGGAGGCACAACAGTCCCACGACGGCCACGAGGGTAACCACGGCACCGATGTCGAGCGCGCGTCCGGCCACCACCCGCCATACAGGGGTGCGGGAAGGCGTCAGCACCCACGACGGCACCTGTGAGGTGTCACCACCGTCGCGTGCCCATTGCCAGTCGATCGCGTAGTCGCCGCCAGCTTGTGTCAACTCGATGACAACGGCATGCGGCCCTGCGGTCAGATTGAGCCCGCCAGTCTTTGGCGTCGGGCCATGCAGACCGCCGTGGTCGATCAGCGGTCGGCCATCGATCGTCATTGCCGACCCATCGTCTGAGGTGAGGGTGAAGCTGTAGTGCCCGGTGCCGGGTACTGTCAGGTAGCCGAACCAGCGCACGAAGAACCGATTGTAGGGAGCGCCAGACCAGCGACGCGCGACGACAGCGGTAGAGGGCTGGGCGTCGAGGGCAGCGATCACCGGACGGCTGCTGTCCGAGGCGGTGCCTGAAAAGTACTCGGCTTGAAGGCCGCGCTCAGGTACCAGCCACGCACGAGCCGCCAGCATGAGGCACGCAAGCGCGAGGAGGACGAGCGTGAGGCGCGGAGTAGTTCGCGGGATAGCGGCTATTGTAGCGTCCGTTTCGCGCGAGCGTCTGGCCTTGGCCCGCCTCTCAACCGACGCCTGAAGGGAGCGCGACGAAGGCATTCGAAATGAAAAAGCCGTGCCCGCGGCACGGCTTCTTCAAAGGACTCTCGAAAACGACGCCGTCACAGAGCGGGACGGCCAGGCCGGGATCACCCGTAGGTCGCCCAGCCCCGAGTGAGGTAATCGCCCAGCGTGATGCCCAGCATCAAGATCAGCCAGAACACGCTGGCGATGATGATGAGCCAGACCAGCTTCGGGCCGTACTTGACGTGCATGAAGAACACCACGACCAGGGACGCCTTGGTGATGGCAATCGCCATGGCCACGATGGTGTTGAGGGGGCCGAGATCGACGAAGGCGGCGCCAACCGTCAGCGCAGTGCCGACCATCAGCGCGCTGAAGATCGCGTAGTAGGTGCTTTTCGGGACGATGTGCTCAGACATACCGAATCAGTGTGCCGCCACCGCAGGCAGCGTTCGCCCGAGCAGATACAGCAAGGGGAACAGGAAAATCCAGACGATATCGACGAAGTGCCAATACAGGCCGCTGATCTCGATGGGGCTGGCGTACTCGCGTGTAATCGTGCCGTTCATCGACCAGACCAGCATCCAGGTCATGATGCCAAGCCCGACGATCATGTGCAGGGCATGCAGCCCGGTCATGACGAAGTAGAGCGAGAAGAAGATCTGGGCGTGACGGGCGACGTCCGCGGGAACTCCCTCGAAATGGAAGTCGGGTCCAGGAACGTGATGGTGCTCGAACTTGTCGGCGTACTCGAACGCCTTGACCCCAAGAAAGACCGACCCGAGGATCATCGTCAGGATCAGGAAGGTGACGAGCTTTCCGCGCTCGCCCATCTGGGCGGCGTGCACAGCGAGCGCCATCGTCAAGCTGCTGGCGATGAGGACGGCGGTATTGGCGGCGCCCATCGTGATGTCGAGCGAGTTGCTCGACGTGACGAGGAACACCCACATGCCGAGCACGCTGGCGTGATGCTGTTCTTCGAGGCTGTCGAAGTGATGCGCGAGCGCCGGCGGATGGTGCGAATGAGCGACTGCTTCAGCCAACGTGACCCTCCACCGGAGTCGGATACTCGTACGCGTCCCAGGTGACGACCGGCGTCTCCTCGAAGTTCGTGGTCGGCGGTGGCGACGTGGTGTTCCACTCGAGACCGACCGAACCCCACGGGTTCGACCCGGCGATCTTTCCGTACTTCATCGACCATGTCAGGTAGATGACCGGCAGCAAATAACCAACGGCGAGCACCGACGCGCCGGCCGACGACAGGACGTTGAGCAGCTGCAGTTCGTCCGGATACGAGTGGTAACGGCGCGGCATACCGAGGTAACCGGCCAGGAACTGCGGGAAGAACGTCAGGTTGAAGCCGACAAACACGAGGCCGGCAGCCAGCTTGGCCAGTGCCTCCGGATAGAGACGTCCGCTGATCTTCGGCCACCAGTAGTGAATGCCACCGAGGTAGCCCATGATCGTGCCGCCGACCATCACGTAGTGGAAGTGCGCGACCACGAAGTAGGTATCGGTGACGTGCACGTCGAGGCCGACCGCGGAGAGAAACAGGCCGGTCAGGCCGCCGATGGTAAACAGGCCGATGAAGCCAATGGCGTAGAGCATCGGCGTATCCCAGGACACCGAGCCCTTGTACATCGTGGCGGTCCAGTTGAAGACCTTCACGGCCGATGGGATGGCGACAAGAAAGCTGATGAACGAGAACACGAGCGCGGCATACACCGACATGCCGGCGACGAACAGATGGTGCCCCCAGACGAAGAAGCCGATGACGGCGATGGCAAGGCTCGAGAAGGCCACGAAGCTGTAGCCGAACACCTGCTTGCGGCATCCCCCCGCGACGAGCTCGGAAATGACGCCCATCGCCGGCAGAATCATGATGTACACGGCCGGGTGCGAATAGAACCAGAAGAGATGCTGGAACAGCACCGGGTCGCCGCCGACGGCCGGGTCGAAGATGCCGAAGTGGAAGGCGCGCTCGGCGACCAGCATCACGAGCGTGATCGCCACCACCGGCGTGCCGAGGATCATGATGATCGCCGTCGCATAGTGCGCCCAGACGAAGAGCGGCAGGCGAAACCAGGTCATGCCCGGAGCCCGCATGCGGTGCACTGTGACGATGAAATTGAACCCGGTGAGAATCGAAGAGAAGCCGTTGATGAAGATGCCGAGACCGGCGGGAATGACCGCGGTGGTGGACGCCGTCGTGCTGAACGGTGTGTAGAAGGTCCACCCGGTGTCCAGACCGCCCGACACGATCGCGTAGAGCGTGAAGAACGACCCGATCATGTAGATGTACCAGCTCCCGAGATTGATCTTCGGAAACGCCAGGTCTTTGGCGCCGATCATGATCGGAAGCAGGAAGTTGCCGAGCACGGCGGGGATCGCCGGGATGAGGAAGAAGAACACCATCATCACGCCGTGCATGGTGAACATCTTGTTGTACGTCTCGTCGCTGACGAGATCGCCGGCCGGCGTGGCCAGCTCGAGGCGGATCATCACCGCGAACGCCCCACCAATCATGAAGAAGAAGGTCACCGCGATGAGATACAGAAGCGCAATGCGCTTGTGGTCGCGCGTGAGCAACCACGACTTCACCGTGTGCCCGTCATTCAGATAGTGATGGGTCGGCAGGGCGACCGTATTGCTCGACACCGTATTGCTCGACATGGTCTAGTTCCTGGCCTCCGGCGACCGGGCAGGCACAGCCTCGCCCGGAGCAGCTGCGCCCGTATGGGTGGCCGCCTCGTTCTGTCCTAGTGCTTTGAGTGACTTCACGTACTCGATCAACTGCAGCAACCCTTCCTCACTGACGAGCCCCTGGAAGGTCGGCATGATCGGCTGGAAGCCGTTCACGACTTTTTCGGCCGGCGTCAGAATCGATTCTCGGAGATAGGCTTCATCCACCGTGACGGTCTGACCCGACATCAGCGTCGCGGTCTTGCCAAAGAGCCCCTGAAGGACCGGACCACGAGCACCGGCGTCACCGCGGTGGCAGGTGATACAGGCGAGGTCGGAGAACAGCTTCTCGCCGGCAGACGCGAGCGAGCCTTCCTGGGCATTGCCACTCAGCCAGGCCTGAAAATCTTCGGGCTCGAGCACGATGATCTTGCCGATCATCCGCGAGTGCTGGGTGCCACAGTATTCGGCGCAGTACAGCTGGTAGGTGCCGGGCTTGGTCGGCTCGAACCAGATGTTGGTGTAGCGGCCGGGAATGACGTCGGCTTTCACGCGCATTGCCGGAATGTAGAAGTCGTGCAGGACGTCTTCCGACGTCATGATCAGCTTCACCGGGCGGCCGACCGGAATGTGCAGCTCGTTGATTTCGCGCTGGCCGTCGAGGTGCTGGACTTTCCACATCCACTGCTTGCCAACGACGTAGATATTCAGTGTCTCGTCCGGGGGGCGTGACATCGCAAAGAAGATCTTGGCGCCCCAGGCGAAGATGACCATCGAGATGAGCAGTGGAATCACCGTCCACGCGATTTCGAGCGCGAGGCCGCCGTGAATCCTCGCACCGATGCTGTCTGGCGACGTGCGCTTGAACTTGATGGCGTAGACGACGATCAACCCGGCGATGAGCAGGGTGAAGAACGCCGTTAGCGCGACCAGGAAGAAGTACAGAGCGTCGACTTCGCCCGCGATGGTCGATGCCGCTTCAGGAAAGAGAGGTGTTCCGGACCACATATTTTATCGAGTGCGAAGGGCGAGATGCGGCGGGCTCAGTTTCAGCCGCTCGCGCCGCACCATGAAATAGATGCTCGCGACGATCAGCAGCACCGTTGTCACGCCGGCCACGCGCAGAGCGCGCATGATCACGAAGCCATAGCGTCCCGTCATCGGGTCGTAGTGATAGCAAAAAAGCAGGAGGTTGTCGGCAATGGAACCGATCTTCCCCGCTGACGCCTCCACCAGTGCCAGGCGCACGTCGCGGGGCCCGTATTCGATGCCGAACAGATAGCGAGCCGGACGCCCGTCTGGGGTCACGACAATGATGCCGGCCGGGTGGGCGAACTGCTGGGTCTGTTCGTCCCACGCGTAGCGGAAACCCGCGGCCTTCGTGAGTCGTTCAATGTCCGGCTGGTCGCCAGTCAGAAAGTGCCAGCCAGGCTCGGCGCTTTCGTTCCGGAGCCGGTGCATGTACTCGGTCTTCCGGGCCACCGCCTGCGCCGGCTTTTCGCGCGGGTCGAAGCTTACCAGCACCACGTCGTAGTCGATGCCGGCTTTGAGCGACATGACGCCAAGCGTGCTGGTCATCGCACCGAGCACCTGCGTGCACAGCATCGGGCAGTCGTAGTAGACGAAACCAAGGACGACGGGCCGCTTGCCGAAATAGTGCGACAGTGGCAGGCGCTGTCCCTGCTCGTCGACGAAGGTCGTATCGAGGGGGAGCGGCTGATTCAGGTTCTGATCGAAACCGATCTCTCGGAGCGCTGCCGGCATCGACGACGATGGGGCTCCAGGCGCGGCGCGGTATCCCGCGAGTGGCGCGCCGGTCATCTGCGCGGCAGCCGACACGGCTCCCGCGAGCACGGCGGCAGCCGCCAGCACCAGCGTCCAGCCTTTGATCAGGCGATTGGTCACCGATGTTCCTGTGGGCGCGCAGCTTCGGCCGGAGCGGCGGCGGTCGCTTCAGCCGCGGGGGCGGCAGTTGCGGCGGCCGAGACGGCGGCTTGCGCCGAGCGGGCCGGCAGGCCGCGCTCGAGAGTCAGCTTCATGGCGTTCTCGATCGGAATTCTGGCAACGCCAGCATTCTTGTCGACCCAGCCGTAATGATCGAGCGTATCGAGTTCTCTGGCGCGCAGATCCTTCAGTTCCTGCTTCGGATTGACCTGCAGGCGCGGCTCCGGTGGCAGCCGATTCTCCTGACCGATCGACAGCGGATAGCGGCGGTCGGTCGAGACGGCCTCGGTCGTGCTCGACAGCACCTGGTAGATGCCGAAAACGATCCCGTAGGTGATGACCGTGATGACCGCCAGGCCAAGACCTGCCTTGAGGACCGAGCCGATCTCGACGCCATCTTCCTGGTGGTTGCCGCGCTCGAGATCGTGCACCGAGTGCGCCTGGCCGTGTCCGGAGGGGGAATGGTGAGCCATGGTTAGTGCGCCGCCTTTGGCTCGTCGCCCAGGTGCGCGTGGGCAATGAGCGAGGCGAGCCGCTCCTCAAACTGCGGATCGTGAACGGGCAACAGCGCGCGGCCGCGTAGCTGCTGGAAGTAGACCCCCAGCCAGATCGCGAACAGCGAGATCGGGATGACGAGGTCCATCCACGAGACATGGAGACCGTCGTGGTGCAGATCTGGCGCGATCAGCCAGAACATGTCGATGATGCGCACCGCCCTGACGGCCATCGCCAGCTTCACGATCAGATCGGGATTGCGCTTGATCCGCCGCTGCAGCAGCAGGAAGAACGGGCAGGCAAAGTGAAAGACCACCAGCGCCAGGCCGATCCACTTCCAGCTCGTGAAGAGGCGGTGCATGTACCAGTCGATTTCTTCCGGCAGGTTGCCCGCCCAGATGATCAGGTACTGCGAGAAGGAGAAGTAGGCCCACACGATCGTGAAGGCGAGCATCAGGTTGCCGAGATCGTGCAGCTGGATCGGCTGCAGCACGGCGCTCATCGGCTTGCGTCGCGACAGCCAGACCAGCATGACAATCTGAAACGCCACCGAGGCGAGCAGCTGACCAATGATCACCAGCAGACCGTAGATGGTCGAGAACCAGTGCGGCGCCAGCGACATCATCCAGTCGAACGACGCGAAGGTGGTGCACATCCCGCCGATGAGCACGCCAGCGGCGCTCAACTGCTGCATCTTGCGGGTCAGCTGCGGATCGCCGGTGCGGTCCTGCTCAAGCGACCACTTGCTGAGGAAGAACGCGAGGGCGTTCCAGACCAGGAAGTAGAACGCGGCGCGCACGAGGAAGAACGTTTCGTTCAGGTACGCGGCCTTCTTGATCAGAATCGGGTCGTGCAGCGCTTCTTCATGCGTCCACTCGTACAGGTGGTGCATGCCGAAGACGATCGGCAGAAAGAGAATCGTCAGCACCGGCAGCACGCGCGCGGAGGCGCCGGCCGACCGTCGGATGACAATGCCCCATTCGCCGCCAGACAGCTGGTGGATCATCGCCAGGCCGAGGGAGCCGAGCGACAGGCCGAGCACCAGCATGTACCCCATCAGGTACGACTGGAAGAACTGGTGCGGGTCGGAGAAGTAGCCAACGGCGGACAGCACGGCACCTGCCCCGCCCGCGAGCAGGAACGTGCGCTGCTTCTGCGCCAGCTCCGGAATGTGCTGTTCCGCGGTATCTGTCAAACGCATCAGTGTGTCTCTGCCGCCGCTCCGGGCGTCCTCACTTCGTCAAGCCGTGGGCGGTCGGCGGTCGGAACATCGTCAATCGTGGCGTGGCCGCTCAGCTGCAGCGCGCGGATGTAGGCGACGATCGCCCAGCGATCAGCCGGGCGAATCTGCGCGGCGTAGTCAGGCATGGCGCCGAAGCCATTTGAAATGACGTCGAAGAAGTGTCCGGGAGGGGCGTCGCGGAGACGATCTTCGGTGAACGGCGGCGGACGGCGATAGCCGCGCTGCACGATCATGCCGTTGCCCATCCCGGTCTGGCCGTGACACGGTGAGCAGTAGATGTTGAAGCGCTCACGCCCCTTGGCCATGACGGCCTCGTCGACGGTGAACGGAAACAACAGCGCCTGGTTGCCGTCAACCTTGCCGGTGTACAGCAGCGCGTCTTCGTTCAGATGGCCGCGTGCGACCGTGCCCTCCACGAGCGGGCGTGACGCCTGCGCGTCGTTGAAGAACGTCGACGCTTCGAGCGGCTGATAGTTCGGTTGATCGTGCATGTCCTGACGGCACGCCGCAGAGACCGCGACGATCGCCACCAGGGCAAGACGACCGACAGTGTGCCTAGTCCTCAACGGTCATTACCTCTCGCGCGCCAATTCCTTCGAGAAAGGTGCGCGTGTGCTGCAGGTCGAACTTCTTGTCGGCCGCCTCGATGCACAGGAAGAATCGATCGCGGCTCGCCATCGCGAAACGCTTGGCGTTGAAGATCGGATGGTAGGGCTGCGGCAGGCCGTTCAGGATGAACATGCCGAAGACACACGTGAGCGCCGCGCCCAGGATCGTGCATTCGTAGGTCACCGGAATAAAGGCCGGCCAGCTATACAACGGCTTACCACCGATGTTGAGCGGATAGGCGCTGATCGAGACCCAGTTCTCGAGAGCAAATCCGGACAGGCCACCAATGATCCCGCCGAGCAGCACGAGCGCGGGCAGCTTGGTATTCGGCAGGCCGAGTGCGTGATGGAGCTCTTCGATCGGCACCGGCGAGTAGGCGTCCATCGCCTTGTAACCTTCGTGGTGCGCGGCTTCTGCGGCTTTCACCAGCGCGTCGGCACTGGTGAACTCGCCGATCAGACCGTGCAGCTTTGGTTCGCTGGACGCGACGTGAGAGGACATCAGTGTCCGCCCTTTCCGCCCTGCACCTTCGACTCGGGCAGCAGCGTGCGCATTTCAAAGATGGAGATCATCGGCAGGAAGCGGACGAACAGGAGGAACAGTGTGAAGAACAGTCCGAGTGTGCCGACATACGTCGACCAGTCCCAGAACGTCGGCTGGAACATGCCCCACGACGACGGCAGGAAGTCGCGGTGCAGGCTGAGCACGATGATGACGAACCGCTCGAGCCACATGCCGACGTTGATGATGATCGACAGAATGAACAGCGCCACGACGCTCGTGCGCACGCGCTTCAGCCACAGCACCTGCGGGATGAATACGTTGCACGAGAGCAACAGCCAGTACTGCGGCCAGTACGGACCAGTGAGGCGGTTAATCATCATGAAGCCTTCGTACTTGTTGGCGCTGTACCAGGCGGTAAAGGCTTCGATGGTGTAGCCGTAGGCGACGATGAGACCGGTCACCAGCATCACCTTGGCCATGTTCTGCAGGTGGCGGAGCGTGATCAGGTCCTGCAGACCATAGAGTGCGCGCAGCGGAATGGCTAGCGTCAGCACCATGGCGAAGCCGGAGTAGATGGCGCCAGCGACGAAGTAGGGCGGGAAGATGGTGGTGGGCCAGCCCGGAATGATGCCGATCGAGAAGTC
>CADEEX010000006.1:24771-30529 GCA_902826465.1 uncultured Acidobacteriota bacterium | reverse complement strand
GCCCTGCGCCACGACCGTCGTCGTCCCGGCACCGGCCGTGGTGGTGCCGGCCTGACGGTCGGTGCGGCTCCCCTGGAATCGCCGCACGAAGTTGCGGAACACCGACTCGCCACCAGGAGACCCCTGCACCGCGAGGAACTCGGCGAAGCAGCGCGCGGTCTGACCCACGTCCGTGAGCTTCATGGCCGCCTGCGGATCCGTCCCCTCGACCAGCGCGTCGATGAGCCGAATGTAGCTGCCGCATTCGTCAACCTGGGCGGCCGCCGGCGACGCGACCAGTGCCATGGCCAACACACCGAGAGCGAGAAGCGATGGACGCATCGCTATGCCTTCCCAACGATGCGGATGATCTGCAGCGGTTCGTCGCCCGCCAGGGCGCGAAGGAACTGTGAGTGATCGCCGCCGCAGTCTTCTCGCAATTCGCCGCGTCCGGCGATGGACGCCTCGAAGACGCAGACGAGTTTCAACGTCTTGCGACCGGAGAGCACCTTGAATCTGATGTTCGACACTGCCTGGTTGGGGGGGACCAGTGCCTCGCCACCGTACTCGGCCTTGATGATCAGCACCGCGCCGACATGATCTTTGGTGACGATCGTGACGGTTGTTCCAACCGCCGCTTCAAAGTCTGGTGTCTCAGGAACTTCGCTCAGCCGGCACGCCGGCGTCGCCAGCGCTCGTCGTCTGGCGACGCGCTTCTTCGTCCGCTTCTTGGCCATCGTTGATCCTCTGACACGAGAACGTATGCCAAGTCAGAACGGAACGCTACTCGGAGGCGGCGTCGCGAAGTCCCATCCGAAGGTTGGGGTGGTGAAGGTGCCCCCGTCAGCGTCTGGGGCTGGCGCGCGTCTGCCGCTTGAAAAAGTCCCACATCTGCTCGCTCGCGTCGAAGGCCTTGGTCGGCTGCGCTGCTCTCGCCCGACCGGCTTCGCCTCCCGGCCAGGCGTGGCCGTTGCCGGCGACGCTGTGGAATACGACCGGTGCGCCGGACCTGCAGTTCGCCCACTCGATGCGGCTCGCGGCGGCGTTCTGAGTGCGCGTCGGCTCCCCGCATTCGTTGGCGTTCGCCCAGTACTCTGCCTGAGCGACGGCGGGGGAGACGTCGCGGTTCGCGGCGCGACCGAGTCCGAGCAGGGCGCGAAGCTGCAATGGTCCACCAGCGGGTGGCACCACCTCGTCGTCCGCACCGACCACGATGAATGCCGGCATGGGGGCCACCGGCGGGCCTTCGTCGCCGAACACGGCGCCGACCACCGGTGCGATCGCCGCAATCTTCGCAGACAGCTCGCGTCCAAGACGATGGGCCATCATTCCGCCGTTCGACATGCCAGTTACGTAGACGCGGCTGCCGTCGGCGCGCCCCGCCGCAATCATCGTGTCCACGATCGCGTTGATGAAGCCGACATCATCGATGTGGTTCTCCATGGCCGCCGCACAGCAGTGCCCCGCATTCCAGGTGAGCAGCCGGCCGGCGCGACCTCCTGTGCCGTTCGGATAGACGGCGATGAATCGATCGCGCGACGCGATGCGATCGAAGCCGGTCATCCGCACGGCGTTCTCGGCGTTACCGCCGCCGCCGTGCAGCACGATGACCATCGGCGCTCGTTCACCCGTCGAGGAGTCGTGAACCAGGTAGGTCCGCTGCCGTCCGCCGTGCGTGAGTGTGCGTTCTGACGCCGAGGCGGCACGCCCACGCTGGGCGTCAACAGGGGCGATGACCACGAGGCAGCCAAGCGCCATCGCAACTAGCCAGGTCGTCGAGCGCGCGTTACCGTTTCGTGAATGTGACATGAGGGCTCGAACCCTTTGACCGGTCTCACCCGCCGACGGTTGCAGCAGCAACCAACAGGTGCCGGGTGGTGCCAACTGGCGCTACGGGCAATGCCGCGCGGCAATCTCGTCGCGCTTCGCCTTGAACGTCGCCACCCACTCGTCGAGCGTACCGACGACGGACGTCGGATCTTCCGGATTGCGCAGACGCAGCGTCACGCGCGCCACGTCAAAGAGGTCGCGGATCTGTTTGTCCGTAAGCTGGCCAAGCAGCCCCGCCAGAAACTTCCGCCCTTCTTCGCTGATGACCGGATCTGATAGCGTGCCGCTGAACGACTTCGACATGTTGCCGACGCAGCCCGTGGTCGGCTTGCCCTTCTGGTCTTTCCAGATCGGCGTGTCCTTCCACGCCGCCAGATTCACAGAGCCCGCGGCGTTCGCGTTGCGCACGTTCGCCTTGCCGAACGTCAGCCCGAGGTCGCTGATCATCAGGAACGGCTGGTTGCATCGCACGCGGCTGTTGCGGGGTGGCGTGCCGAGGCAGAGGATCCGTTGCTGTTGCGTCTTCGAATCGGTGTGCTGCAGGAACACGGCGAGCAGGGTGAACGCGTCGCGCTGGGCGAGCGTGGCGCCGCCCACCGCCGGGTCGAGAAACCGCAGCTCAGGCCAGCCCCAGCCACCCTGCCCCCCGTCCTTCCACTCCCAGCCTTGAATCTTTCGCTCGATCACGGCCGGCTCGAACTTCCGCTCACCCTTGCCGCTCTCGGTGCCGCCCAGTTCCTCGGGGCAGCCTGTGCAGAGCACGGTGACCGGATACATGCGATCGGCGCCGAAGCCGAGTGCCCACAGCAGACGCGTCGCCAGCACTTCGCCGTAGACCTCGCCATTGCCGACACCGAACTTCACCTTGAAGTCGTCGTTCAGCGTCGGACCGGTCGCGCAGACGAACTTGGGAGAGTTGCCGCCGAACTCTTCTTCGAGATACTCGCAACGCACGGTGGCACGCAGGGGAAAGGCTCCCTTGCCGAGCGGCCCGGTCCTGATGTCAACGGTCGGGATGTTCGTGGCTTTCCAGAGCTGTGCCTGCGCAATCACCGCGTTGCGAACGGGAACCGGCTTGTCCTTCTTTGCCTGTGCGGCGGCTGCAGGCGCCATGAGCATGGCCCACGCGCTCACGATTCCACAGCCTGCCAGTCTCCATCGTCTCGGCATCGTCGCGCCCCTCGACATGGTAGCGCGCGCGCAGGCGGTGGTAAACCGAGGAGCGCTACGGCTGGAGGCTGACGCCCTCGAAGTCCTGAATCTCTTTGCCAATCGCCGCAAGGAGTTCGGTCGCCAGCGCATCGACGTTGTCGGCACGAGCCACCAGCACCCACGAATAGACGAACGCGTTCAGGCCCATCGGGTTTCCGCGCTGCAGCGTGATCGCGGCCACGGTGGAATGGCCGGCGCTCGAGCCCGGCGCGGCTTCGTTCGGATCCATCGTCAGAATGCCGACCACGAACCGGGCGCTGGCGGCATGCGGCACCGATTGGTAGAGGCCCGAGCCGTTCAGCGCGTCGCGCAGTCTGGCCACATAGGCCGCACCCATCGCGTCCTGTGCGTCGGTCTGCAGGAAGACCGGGATCTTCTCGACCACAGCCGCGACCGGCGCGGGTTTCTCCACCGACGTCGTCGAGGTGGTTGCTGCCGTCACCGCCGCCATCAGAAGACCGATCAGAAGATTCACAGGAGCACCTCACGCGCCGCCGTGCGAAGCGACGCTCGTGCTCACGGCGGGCTGCAACCCACATACCCTTTCGGTGCATGTGACGTGCTGTGCAATGTCGTAGCAACATTCAGCAATTCGTGGCCGGCGCCTCGTCTTTAGTCTTCCCTGGTCGCGACTTAGTCACGCGTTTCAGCTGCCGGGCGGTCCTTCAGGGCTGCCGGACTGCCGGGGCTGAGACCCCGGCCTGCGTTGCGATGAAGGGGATCGTTCCGCGCCGCCCTGGGGTAGACTCTCGCTGATTTGCGGGCGTCCGCTTTTCCTCGGAGACGAGTCACGATGAAACGTCCGGTTACAAAGGTGGCGCGCACCCTTGCGGTCGCCTTACTCAGCACAGCGCTGGCCGCGGTTCTTGCCGCCGCCCAGCAGCGCGGCGCGACGCCGGCCGCGCCTCCACGCGCTCCCGCTGCGGCTCCGGCTGCCGCCCGTTACACCGGCCCGCGCACGCCCGATCGCAAACCCGATCTCAACGGTTACTGGCAGGTGCTCGGTACCGCGCATTGGAACCTCGAGGCGCACTCGGCGTCCGAAGGTGTCCCGGCCGGCTTCAGTGTCGTTGAAGGGGGCGCCATCCCGTACAAGCCTGAGGCACTGGCCAGGCGGAACGAGAATTTCCAGAAGCGGATGACGGACGATCCGATCCGACGGTGCTTCATGCCGGGGGTGCCGCGCGCCACCTACATGCCGTTCCCGTTCGAGATCACGCAGATGCCGAACAACATCCTGATGACGTACGAGTTCGCGCACGCGGCCCGCACGATCTTCCTGGATGCGACGCCGCACATGGAGGAACTCGACTTCTGGATGGGCGACGGCCGCGGCAAGTGGGAAGGCGACACGCTGGTGATCAACACAGTGAGCCTTGGCGACAAGACCTGGTTCGATCAGGCGGGGAACTACCACAGCGAGCTGCTGAAGGTAACCGAACGTTTCACGCCGACCGACGCGACCCACATCAATTACGAGGTCACGTTGGAAGACCCCAATGTCTTCACGCGGCCGTGGAAGATGAACATGACGCTCTATCGTCGCGTCGAAAAGAACCTCGAGCTGCTCGACTACGAATGTGCCGAGCACGTGTACGAGAAGCTGTTCAAGCAACCGGGCAAACCGTAGAAGAAGGATCGTCTTCATGAACACCCGACTCTTCACGTTCTGCGCTGCGCTATCGCTGCTGCCGTCTCTGGTCGCTGCTCAGGGTGCTCCGCCGGCAGGCCGCGGGGCCGTTCCGGCAGGACAGGGTGCGCCAGCTGGTCGAGGCGCCGCTCCGGCGCCGGCCAACTATCCGCCGTACACGCGTCCGGTGAGCACGTACGTGCCGCCGCGGACGCCTGATGGCCAGCCGAACATCTCCGGTCTCTACGTCGCCATTCCGCTGCCGCGGAGCGTCGAGACGCCAATTACGCCGATGGCCAATCGCGTGGCGAACCGGGCCAACGGCGAGTTTTCGTTCAGCCTGAACGAGCGCCCGAAGTTGCCCGAAGGCGCCATCGTCAGGCCCGCTGGCGTCGATCCGGCCGACGGCAGGATTCCACTGAGGCCTGAAGCATTGGCGCTGCGCAAAGACATCATCGCCAACCAGACCAAGATCGAACGCCTCGACGGACGCGTGCTCTGCCTTGCGCCGGGCATTCCGCGCAGCACCATTCCGGCGCCGGTCGTTGGCTACCAGATCTTCCAGAAGCCAGGAGCGGTGGTGATTTTCTACGAGCAGAGTCACCTCTATCGCACGATCCCGCTCGACGGCCGCGCGCCTCTCGACCCGGCCATCAAGAAGGCGATGGGCGTGTCGCGTGGGCACTGGGAAGGGAACACGCTGGTCGTTGAGGTCACGAACTTCACCACCAACTTCGAGAACAACTGGGTGATTGGCGCCGTCTCCGCCACTCCCGGTATTCCGGCCGAGTCGCTCGCCACCGGTCACGGCATTCCGCACAGCGACCAGTACCGGGTCACCGAGCGCTACACGCCGATCGACGCCAACACCATTCACTACGAAGCCAAAATCACCGACGACAAGGTGTTCACCCAGCCGTGGACGCTGGCGTGGTACGCCTTTGCGAAGGCGCCGAAAGACTACGTGCCGGTTGAGTACGCGTGCTTCGAAGGGAACGACAAGAACATGCTGCTGATGACCGACACGGACGTAAAGAAGGTGCGCGTCGCCGTGCCATGATGGAGACGAACACGAAAACCAAACGAATAGTCGCCGCTGCTACTTTT
>CADEEX010000006.1:20466-24761 GCA_902826465.1 uncultured Acidobacteriota bacterium | reverse complement strand
CTGGTTTGGCCGTGGCGATGGCCGGCGCGTCCGCGAGTGCACACCACGCCTTCTCGGCAGAGTTCGACCAGGAGAAGCCGGTCAACCTCGAGGGCACGCTCACAAAGGCCGAGTGGGTGAATCCGCACGCGTGGCTCTATGTCGACGTCAAGGGCGCCGACGGCGCCGTGGCGCACTGGTCGGTCGAGATGGGGCCGCCGAACGCGTTGCTGCGCCGCGGCTGGAAGCGGAGCTCGATGCAGCACGGCGTGGTGCTGAAGATCGAAGGGTTCGCCGCCAAGAACGGCAAGGAGTTCGCGAACGCCACGAACATCACCATGCCTGACGGCACCAAGATTTTCGTCGGCGCCGACGAGCCGCAGCGATAGAGCCAGAATTACGAAGGTCGAAGTACGAGGCGAGAATTTCCGCGCCGAAGTCGTCCTTCGTCCTTCGTAAATTCGACAACTATCTAGTTGACGCTTATCTTCAACTCCGCCCCGAACAGCATCGTCCGGTCATTGTCTGCCTCTGCCCACTTGAGCAGCGTGCGCAGATCCTTCTGCACCGCCCCTTCGAATGCCGTCCGTCCGTTGACGACGATGGTGACGGGGCGAGCGAAGTCGAACTGATCGGGCGAGAGCAGCACGGTGAACGCGCCGACGCCGACGGTGCGCGCGTTCACGGTGTTGCCGCTGCGCACCAGGTCAACCCGCCCCGATTCGCCCTGCCGCGGAAACATCGCCTCCGCTTCCTCAGGAATCACCGTCGGTGCGTAGCGGCCGGTGAGTCTCACCGCGGCGTTTCCCCGTGTGACGCCGAGAATCAGCGGCCGTCCCGGCGGAAATCCGCGCAGCGCTTCGACGACATCCGTGCCTGCGCTCACGGGCTGGTTGTTGACCGTGGCGATCACGTCGCCACTCTTCAGGCCCATCTGCTGCGCGTTCGATCCCTTCACGACGCGGTTGACGCGCGTCCCTGAACTGCGGATGCCAAAGTCGGGCACGGGGCGGGAACGCATCGCGTTCAGATCCGGTAGCGTCGCATCGTTGGCGCCTCGCGCGGCCAGACGATCGATCACCAGCCAGTGGGCGCGGTCCGGCACCTCACCGGTCTCCCACGTCAGCGTGTCGGGCAGCGGCCGCCGCGGATGATCGGTCACAAACTGTTCGAACGACGCCTTTACCTCCGGCCACCACGACGTGTCGTGTGCGGCATTCGGTTGCGGCGCGTACACCAGATCGACGCCGCCCTTCCGCAGGTGCTCGATGTATGGATCGACCATGCTGGTCGGATACTGCGGATCGCGCCCGCCGTTCACGATGAACAACGGCTTGTTCACCAGGTTGTGCGGAAAGAGGTCGCCGTCGGCGTCGGTGGTCTCGTTCCGCAGCACGCCGATGAAGCCGTTGAGCGGCAGGATGCTGGCGAACGGCGTCGTCGCGCGCATCGCGGTGTAGTAGGCAGCGGTGCCGCCGTCGGACACGCCGGACAGTACCACGCGGTTCTCGTCCACGTTGTAGGTGCGCTTCACCAGGTCGAGAATCGCGACGAGGTTCTGTGTCTGACGATGGCTCCACCATGGCGCGTCGCGCCAGGCGTACGGCATCACGTAGATCTGCTCGGCGCCTGCCAGCCGTCCGCGCGCACCGGCATCGCGGGGCCGGTTGTCTTCCATGCGTCCGACACCGCCGTGCAGCTGCATCCGCAGCTGATACCTGCGACTCGGGTCGTAGCTTTCAGGAACGTCGAGCGTGTAGAAGTATTCGCCGCTGTCGCTGCGATAGCTCGCCTGCACCACACCGCGAGGCACGTCACGCGAGTAGGTGCGCCCCTGCCTCAGGCGTTGATACGCCTCGTCGAAGCTCTCGGTCGTCTGCTGCGCCGAGAGCGCGACCGCTCCAGAAAGCGCGAGGAATAGCACGAGCATCCGCCAGAGCGGATTCTTCATCTCAGGGCCTCTGGTCTCTGTGGCAATGCTCAGAGTGGCTAGCGCGACCCGTTACCTCGCGGCCGGAACCGCCACGTTCGGCCTGGCGAACTTCGCCGCGTCGATCGGCACGTTCACCTTCACGTCGCTGAACTCGAACGTGTCGCGGCCATCGAGCCAGGCAAAGGTCCAGTGGAACGGAAACTTGATGCCGCCCACGTCGCGGTAGTCGGAATAGTCCACCTGCGTCGGCACGCGACCGATCGGTGAACGGCCATGACGCACCATCCGCACCAGCAGACCCGACGCATCGTCGAAGTAGAGCGTCGCCAGCGTGCCGTTCGGACCGTTGCCTTGCACGACGGTGACGTCTTTGTCGTCGATCGTGGTGGGTAAACCCACGCGAAGGTCGGTGAGCGTCTGTCGAATCTGCGATGGGAAGGCCAGCATCGCATCGAGCCGCGCGCCATCGCGCTCGCTGCCGGCGAGCTGATAGTTCGGCACCACCGCCAGCGGCGTGGCGATCCAGCCGGTCGTACCGTCGTAGGTGCGTACGCTGAAGCCGCGATCGGGATACTCGGGGAAGCGGATGTGCACGCCGCGCTTGTCGGGCGCCTGTGCCGACACTTCCACCAGACCACCGCCGCCGAAGCCGCGATAGCCGAGGCTCTTGCCATTGGCCACGTAGCTCGTGACACCGGCCACGCGAGCGGCGCCACCGATGGCCGTGATGTACTTGTTCAGCACGGCATCGACCGTCGGCATGTTCTGCGCCGGCGTCAGCACATCGTCGAACTCGAGCGACGGCTCGCCGTAGACCGCGTCGAGCGTCATCGTCATGGCCGGCCTGTCGCGGCCGCGATGGCAGGTCCAGCAGGTCACCACCTGGCGCCCGTTGAAGTTGTCGCGGTTGATAGTCGTCACCATCTGCACCATGCGGCGCGCGATGCGCTTTCGCGGTGTGTCGAGCGCCCAATCAACTTCGGTGGTTCCTGCCGAGGGATGGCAGCCGACGCAGTCGGAGCCGACCGCTGCCGACATGATGCCCATGGTCAGCATGAAGTCGTCGACGCCGATACCGCGCAGCGCCTGCACGTTCTTGAAGACGTCCTCCACCATCGCGCCTCGCGGCGGCGTCGCCGCTGCTGCCGCTTGTGCCTGCGCGCGCAGCGTGAGCCCGACTTGCGTACTGAGCATGATGGTGGCGGCGGCTGCGACGAGCTGCCTCGATCCGATCCTCATGGAGGTCCCCTATGGTTTCTGCGGCGCTGCCGGTGGTGTCGTCGGCGGCTGGTTCAGCTGGGCTTTCTTGAGACGTTCGCGAAGGCGTCCGTAGAACGCGGCGTTCTCGCCCGGATACCAGTAGCTCCGGTGACAGGCCTCGCAGGTGGTGTCGAGGTCTTCGCCGGCCGCCCACAGGCCGCTGGCGTCCTTCTTCTTCACCAGTTCGAGCACGGCCAGCGCTGCGTTGCGTGTGGCCTCGATGCGGGCGTTCCACTCCACCGGATCGCGTTCCACCTTCTCGGTGATCTGCGCGGCCGAGAGTTCCACCACATCTGGTCCGGTGATGTTGTTGTCTTCGCCTGGCGGCGTGAACGGGCGCGGCACCTTGAGCAGGTAGATGCCTTCGGCGAGCGCCACGGCACCGGTCCGCACTTTCTGCCAGTCTTCGTCAGTCTTTGGTTCGCTGTCGACGGTGCCCTGCTTGGTGGTCACGCTGCTGACCGCCATGAAGATGTTGTCGGCCAGCGGGTCGATCATGTCGCGCATCAGTTCGCGGACGGACACCACCGGCTTGAAGTCGCCCCACAGCCTGGCGGCTGGTGGGGGAGTGGTGGTGGCCGGCGACGAGCATGCCGAAGTGAGTGCGCCGAAGAGCACGGAGCCTGCAACCGCGAGCAGGGCGGCTTGGGCCCGGGACGATGTCAGGTTACGGGGCGTCATCAGGCGACGGGCGGATTCTACTGAGCCTGTCGCCCGTTTGCACGCGTCGAACGTCATGCGTGCTCAGCGGGCAGAAATGGAACTCGGACCTATATCGTCGGTGTATACGTCCAGGTCCATCCGCCCTTCTTCACGATGATCGATTTCTTGTCGGGCGAGATCGTCACGTCTTTGCTGCCGGTGGCCGGCATGGCGAAGATCATCGGCGAGACCACCGTGAACTCTTCCGGCCGCGTTTCTGTTTTGGCTGCCACCGCCTTCGGTGCGCCGGTGCAGAACTGGATGACGTTGGCTGCCGGGTAGGCCTGCTGCACCTGCATTTCAAGCGAGCCGGCGAGCCCTTCCTTGATCGAGAGCACCGTTGAGTGTTCGTAGTCGCCCTTCAGCGTGGGTGGCGAGCACTTCGGCTCGAAGTTGGCGAGGTTTGACACCGCCGACTTCT
>CADEEX010000006.1:0-20456 GCA_902826465.1 uncultured Acidobacteriota bacterium | reverse complement strand
ATCGCCGGCGTGCCCACCAGCTTCAGTTCCGACAGTTTCCACATGAGATCGATGACGACCTGGTCGGTGACGTCGGTGTAGCCGATGTCGGTGCCCGCCACGACGTCAGTCTTGGCCGAGTAGACGCCGACGATGTGGTACTTGATAACGTCGGCGGAGGCCCACTTCATCATGGCCTGCATGTCCTGCGCGTAAAGAGGCTGTAAAAGAGCGGGGGCGCTGAGAAAAATCAGAAAGACGGTCGAGAGCGAGCGCAGTGTCATGGTGAAGGCACTGTAGCACTGCGCCATGAAACGGAAACGTTGAGCCGACACCCTACGACGGGGCGTCCGCCAGCGCGCGCTCCAGGAAGTCACCAGCGGAGCCGGGCTTCGGCCCGGTCTCCTTCCAGTCCCGAGTCCCAAGCCTCGACCCTCGAACCCCGACCCTCTAACCTCCGACCTCCTCCGCATCCCCCAGCCGCCCGCCGCGGCGATGGGCGACCACCGCAAGGAGCGTGGTGGCCAGGGCCAGCATCAACAGCGTCACCGCCGAGCCTTCCACGCCGAACCCTCCTCCCGTGAGCCACTCAGGCCCGCGCAACTCTCCGAAGAACAGACCTTCGGTTCGGTCGTGTCCTGACACGGTGGCAGAGAAGATGTACCCGGCCGTGAAGTTCCAGCCCAGATGCAGGGCAATACCTAGCCAGAGCCGTCGCGTGGCGAGAAAGGCGGTGCCGAACACCAGCCCTGCGAACGTGGCGTTGAGCGTCGACAGCGTTGTGGCGCCGACGTTGGGAAGATGAGCCGCGCCGAACAACAGCGATGACAGCAGCACCGCCCAGACGCTTCCGAGCGGTCGCTCCAGCGCCGGCAAGACAATGCCGCGCACCAGGATCTCTTCAAAGAAGGCCACAAGCACCATCTCTGACAGGACGTCGAACGCGGCAACGTTCAGCGGATGTCGGCCTTGAAAGTGGAAGACGCCGAGAATGATGAGCGCTGTGAAGACGCTCCCGACCAGCGCCGCGCCGCCGAGTGCGCCGAGGCCGAGTTCCTGCGGCGCGCGCGCCAGCAGAAATTCCTGCCCCGGCCGATGCTCGATCCGCCGCGCGTAGAAGCGATAAGCCGCGACCATCATCACCGCGGCTAGAAGGCTGGGCCAGAGGACGCGGTTCGCTCTTGGCAACGACTCCACCGCCACCATGACGACGGACATCGCGGTCACGATCAGCAGGGCACCGAGCATGGCGCGAACCAGCGCGAAGCGCCTGATCCTGGACCACGTCGACCGCGTCGCTGGCGCTTCCACAGGATCAGGGTTCATGGTCATGAGTGTCCTACGCGGGTGAAGCAAACGCACGTGGCGTGTGCCGCGAGGGGATGTGGAGTGCCCGGCCGCCGCGGATGACGTATTCCGCGATGGCGACATTGACGGCCCAGCCGAGCGCCATCAATACAAAGCGGCTTCCTTCACCAGGCGTGCCGACGAAGACGAACCACGGCAGATGCGTGAGCACTTGCGTCCCCGCGCCCATTCCGAGCGCGTAGGCGCGCGTCATCCAGGCGCCGTGGCCGGCGTAGTTATGGTGACGCACCGCCATCAGCCCGCGCACGATCGCGGTGGTCATCGCCGTCCCGACGATCAACCGCAAGACGTAGAGTGCCTGGCCATCGCCCTGCGGCCACGGATAGAACTGCGCCATCCACATGCCGGTCAACGCAGCGACCAGTCCGCAGGGCACGAGCAGAAGTCCGACCGTGCGGTGCCATCGATGCCGGCGCAGCGCCGGCACGAACTGCAGGGCCCCCAGCAGTGAGTACGGAATTACGGCCAGGAGGTGGAGCGTCACCGGCAGCGGCGCCGCGAAGAACCGCGCGGTCTCCGCCGTCGGCTCGCCGCTCAACAGAGCGGCCAGCCGCGCGATGCCTGCAACCACCGGGACGACGCTCAGGGCCACCAGCACGGCAGCCACCATGATGGCGCGGCGTGAGTTTGTCATCGCCGTCACCGCCCGCCAAGCCGCACACCCGCCATGAAGGCGACGTCGTTGCGACGGACGTTATCCGTGCCCGCCGGATTCAGCCAGGTCATGTAGTTGCGCACCTCCAGCCGAACGCGAACCTTTGCAAGGCCGATCTCGCCGCCGGCGGCGGCATAGGCGGCGAGGTTGTGTGTCGTGGCCGCATCGATGTCGCGGTAGTTGTAGCTGCGGGCTCCAACTCCGAGACCCGTGAACGGTTTGACGTTGAAGCGTCCATCGCCCACGCGGCGCGGGATGCGGCACTCCGCCCCGATGTCATACGTGAACATGTCGAGCTTTGCGTCGGCACCGAGACCGGTGGCGTGCGTGCGCGCCCAGCCGACAGTGCTGGTGAGCACGAGATCGGGACGCAAACCGTAGGACAGCTGCACGGCCGTCAGATTGGCTCGCTTGAGATCTTCGTCGTGCGCCCCCTTGGGAGTGAAGGTCCCCGTCGGCATCAACAATTCGAAGCCGGGCTTCCTGGGCGCCGAGGCTTGCGCCTGTGCCAGGCCGGAGACAGTGAGGAGGACCGCGAAGGCATTCACAAACACGGTGATGGTTTTCAGCATGACGAGTTCCCTTTCAGAGTTGGAGAAACGGAGTGACGTGACGGAGACGGAGGAACGCGACGCGACGTGAGAACGTTGTGAGTCCGAGTGCGGCGACGATGAGCGCTGTGGCGACGGCCATGGTGGTGCGCATGCCATACGCCGTGGCGTCCGCGCTCGCCGCCGACAACGCGCCTGCACCGGTCGCGTGCACAAACACGGCACCGAGGACCGCGGCGCCGGTGATCTGACCGAAGTAACGCGAGAGCGTCAGGAGACCCGCCGCCACGCCCCGGCGGTCTGCGCCAGCGTGGCCGAGCGCGGCGGTGTTGTTGGCGGTCTGGAACGCGGCGTAGCCCGCTGTCAGGACGACGAGCGGGATGACGTAGCCGAGGGTGGCGGCCGCAGACGGCAGGAGCGCCAGCAGGGCAGCACCAACCGCCATCATGGACAGTCCCGCGATCGCCGCAAGGGAAACCCCGACACGCTGAACGAGCCGACCCGCGAGCGCCGCGGTGAATGCCGCCGCAGCCGGCCCAATCGAAAGGACCAGGCCCGCGTGCACGCGTCCAAGCGCGAGTGTGTGCGTCAGGTAGAACGGCCCCACGATGAGCGTCGCAATGACGACACTCGCGACAATCGCACTCGATGCGAGGCTCACCCGGAAGCCCGCGTGGCGAAACACCTCCACCGGAACGAGTGGCGATGCCGCGCGCGATTCAACGGCGAGAAAGGCCCCAGCCCCGCACAGCGCGCCGATGAGCAAGACCGCGTTGAGCGGTTGCCACACGGGCTCGCGCGTCACGGAAAGCGCGTAGGCCAGAAGGCTCGCTCCCAGCAGCACGGTGCCGAGTGCGTCGAAAGACACCTCGCCGCCTCTGCCTGGCGTGCTCTCCGGCACGTAGCGCAGCGCGAGCGCAAAGGCGAGTGCGCCGAGCGGCACATTGACAAGGAAGATGGCGTTCGGTCCGAAGTGCCCGACCAGGCTTCCGATCGCGGGACCGAGCGTTGTGCCGGTGGCCGACATGGCCGCCAGCCAGCCCATCGCGCTCTCCGCGCGTGTGTGCGGAATGTCGCCGACAAGCGCGTAGCCGAGCGCCATGGTGGCGGCTGCGCACGCGCCCTGGATGGCGCGGGCCGCCACCAGCCACCACAGTGTTGGCGCAGCGGCGCAGCACAGCGAGGTCAGTGTGAAGAGCGCGAGGCCGGTGACGTAGACGCGGCGGCGGCCGAACACATCGCCGGCGCGTCCGGCGACGACCGTCAGAGACGTCACCGCCAGGAGATAGGCAAGCACGATCCACTGCGCACTCGCGAACGTCGCACCATAGACGCGCGCCAGTTCCGGCAGGCTCGTGTTGGCGATGCTGGTGTCGAGGCCGGTCATCAGCAGCGCCAGCGACAGGCTGCCGACGGCCAACGACTCGCGACGCGTGTGGACGACATCGAACATGGCTGCCAGCGTAGCGACCGTTCTGGCATGGCGGAAGACGCAACGATTGCACTTGATGCGTGCATTTGACGCGCGTCATCAGGCGTGGCATCGTCACGCCCATGTCGTCACCAGACCTGAATCAGCTCGTTGTGCTGCACGCTGTGCTCAGTGAGGGCAGCGTCGTGCGTGCGGCGCAGCGCCTCCACCTGAGTCCCTCGGCCATGAGCCGGGCCCTGGCGCGCGTGCGTGAGACGGTCGGCGATCCGGTGCTCGTCAAAGCCGGGCGGACGCTGGTGCCCACGCCGCGCGCACTCGAGATGCGCGAACGCGTTGCGCAGCTGTTGCAGGAAGCGCAGGCGCTCTTGTTGCCCGAGAAAGCGCCCGACTTGCGCCGCGTGGTCCGCACGTTCACCCTTCGGACCAGCGAAGGCTTCGTCGAAACATTCGGGCCCGATCTCATTCGCTGCGTGACGAAGGGTGCGCCCGGTGTGGCGTTGCGGTTCGTCGCCAGGCAGACACGCGATGCCGCAGGCCTGAGGGATGGCAGCGTCGATCTGGAGACCGGTGTGATCGATGCCACCACCAGCCCGGAGCTACGGCAGCTCCCGCTGTTCACCGACCGCCTGGTTGGCGTCGTGCAGTCGGGGCATACGCTCCGGAAGAGACGCATCACAGCGGCCCGCTACGCCGCCGCATCCCATGTCGGTCTATCGCGTCAGACGGTAGACAAAGGCTGGATTGACGCGGCGCTCGCTGCGCTCGGGCTGCAGCGCACCCTCACCACCAGCGTGAGCGGATTCGCCACAGCCATCGCGGTCGCACGTGGCTCCGACCTCGTTGCGACCGTTCCGGAACGCCACACCGAGGCCCTGCGCGCAGGGCTCCATACCTTTCCGCTTCCGTTCCCGCTGCCGTCGATCATGGTGTCGATGATGTGGCACCCCAGAATGCACGCAGACCCCGTTCACGCCTGGTTGCGTGACTGCGTTTACAGGACCGCTGGGACCAGGAAAGCGTAAGGGCCGGCCGAGTCCCCAGCCCGAGCCCCGTTCCCTGTCCCTGTCGCACCAAGAGATACTGTATGGAAGGAGCGATGAGCGTGGACAACAAGAACACTCAAACGGCGCACGAGCCACACCATGAAATGGCTGTGCTTGCCGGCGGTTGCTTCTGGGGAATCGAAGACATTTTGCGAAGCGTCCCTGGCATCGTCGATACCGAGGTGGGTTACACCGGCGGCTGGTTGAAGAACCCGACATATCACGACACGCACGACAGCAAGTCGGGCCATGCGGAGGCCGTGCGGATCACCTTCGATCCAGCGGTCATCAGCTATGAAGACCTGCTCGAGAAGTGGTTCTTCAAGCTACACGACCCGACCACGCTCAATCGGCAGGGCAACGATGTGGGGACGCAGTATCGGTCTGCGATCTTCCCGCAGAGCGCGGCGCAGCAGCAGACGGCCGAACAGGTAATCGCCCGTGTCGGCGCCTCAGGTCGGTGGCGGCGGCCTATCACGACAACGATCGAGCCGGCCTCAACCTGGTACGACGCGGAGGACTACCACCAGGACTATCTGAGGAAACACCCCGGCGGCTACACCTGTCATTACCTCCGGGACTAGCGCCTGGCCGCCGGGGAAGATGATGGCTCCCCCGGCGCCGCCACACTTGTAAGCCCCCGTTCCTGCCGCCCCCGTTTTGTCCCTGTTCTCGTCCCCGCATTTCGTGCCAACCGAAATCGCCATTTGCGTGTCTAATATCGCGACCACCGGCGACACCGCGGCAGCGGCACCGCCTATCTGTCACTTACTGAGGCGGCTTACCGTATGTCCTACGGCCGTTGGCCCATGTTCGCCGCCACTTTCGCCCTTGCCTGGCTGCTGTCAGGCGTGGCGTCCGCCCAGACTATCGCCATCCGCGAACCGGTCGTCCCCGAGAAAGTCGGGAAGGAGTTTCACGCGCTTCGTATCACCGGCACTCCGCCCCACCTCGACGGCAAGTTAGACGATGAGGCGTGGGTGAAGGCCCAGGCCATCGACGACATGGTGCAGAACGAACCGGCCAATATGGCGCCGCCGCGCGATCGCATGGTGGTGCAGATTGCCTACGACGATCGGACGCTCTACATGGCGGTACAGTGCCTGGTTGGCGACCCTTCGTCCATCACCACCGGGCTCGGACGACGGGATAACCTGCCACCAAGCGATCTCATTCGCATCAGCATCGACGCTCGCCACGATCACCAGAACGCGTACGTCTTCGAAACCAATCCGTCGGGGATGCAGAGCGACTATCTGTTCTACGAAGACACGCGCCAGAGTAGCGACTACGACGCGGTGTGGGATGTTCGTACCACCATCACCGACGAAGGCTGGTTTGCCGAGTTCGCCGTGCCGTTTTCGCAGATGCGTTTCACGGTGCCGGAGGGTGACCGCGTGGTGTGGGGATTCAACATCCGGCGCGACACCTACAAGACCGGCGAGTATGACCGCTGGGTGCCGACCCCGCGCGGTGCCGCCGGATTCGTGTCGCGCTTCGGCCACCTGATTTTCGACGAGGCGCTACACACACCGCGGCGGCTCGAGCTGATGCCGTTCACGTTGGGACGAAGCGAGAACTCAACCGATCGTGGTGTGGCGAGCGGCCTGAGCGGCGGTTTCGACGCGCGCATCGGTCTTGGCCCCGGCATCACGCTGTCCACCACGCTGAATCCTGACTTCGGGCAAGTGGAGCAGGACCCGGCGGTGTTGAACCTGAGCGTGTTCGAGAACTTCTTTCCGGAGCGGCGCCCGTTTTTTCTGGAAGACAGCCGGCTGTTTGTCCCCTCGTTCAACCAGATGATCATGTTTCACTCGCGCCGTATTGGTCGCGCGCCGGCCAGAATCTCGTTGCCAACGGGCGACACCGAAGTGGAACGTCCATCGACGACGACGATTCTCGGTGCCGCGAAGGTCACGGGACGGACCGGCAAGTGGACCTATGGGGGCATCAGCGCGCTGACAGACTCCGAGTACGCGGCGGTGTCGGTCACCGACGCGTCGAGCGGCTTCCTGACCAACCTCGATCGACTGGTGGAGCCGCGGACGTCGTACAACGTGGCGCGCGTGCAGCGCGATCTGCGCGCCGGCACGTCGAACGTCGGCGGCATCTTCACGTCGACGCTGCGCGATGGCAACGACAACGCCTACACCGGGTCGAGCGACTTCACGGTGCGGTGGGATCGGACGCGTGGTTCGCTCAACGGTCAGTGGGCGGCCACACACGCGCCGATCAGTGGCGAGATGAAGACCGGCTACGGCGGCCTCACCAACTTCAACTGGTCGCGGAAGCACTTCGGGGTGAATGGGCACGTCGATCGGTTCTCGCCAACGTTCCGCAACACCGATCTCGGGTTCCTCAGTTCGCGCGTCGACAAGACCTCGCTCAACTACGGACTGAACGTCTACTCGCCCGATCCACGTGGGCGTGTGCGCAGCTGGAGCGCGTATCAGTATGGCAACCGCTCCTGGAACAGCGCCTCGCTGGTGTTCGAGAAGCAGTTCGGCGGCGGATTCAACATCAACTTCATGAACTTCTGGAACGGCTACATCGAGGTCTGGCGCGATCTCGATCGCCTCGACGATCTCGATAGCCGTGGCGGCGGCGCCATCTTCAAGCCGGCGCGCTGGAGCGGCGTGACCGGGTTCGGCACTGACAGCCGCAAGATCTGGCAGGTGAACGTTCAGTTCAGCGCGAACCGCGACAGTCTTGGCGGCTGGGGCTACGCCGTGGGCCCGAGCCTGCGCTGGCGTCCGCGCCCCGAGCTGCAAACCTCGATCTCGGCGAGATACGAACCGGCACTCGATGTCGCCCAGTGGATCGAGAGCACCGACGTCACGGGAGACGCCGTGAAAGACTCGGTCTACGGCACGCTCCGCCGGGACGTCGTCAACATCACTGGCCGCGCGACGTTTGCCTTCACGCGCGACATGACCCTCGAGGCCTACCTCCAGCCGTTCGTCGCCGTGGGTCGTTACAGCGATGTCCGCCGGCTCGCCCGGCCCAATTCGTTCGACTTCGCACCGGCCACGCTGGCCGACAATCCCGACTTCAGCGACAAGTCGCTGCGCAGCAACATCGTGTTCCGCTGGCAGTATCAGCAGGCCAGCGCGCTGTTCCTGGTGTGGAACCGTTCCACCAACGACGAGACACGGCCAGGTGTGTTCTCCGGCTGGCGCGATCTGGGCAACTCATTCCGTGGCCCAGGCACCGACGTGCTCATGGTCAAGCTCACCTATTGGCTCGGGCTGTAGTTCTTCTGAGGCGGGTCGCCACGATCGAAACGGCAGGCCACGGCTGACGCGCCTCCTCATCACCGGTCAGTGCGTGAGCACCCAGGTCACGACATTCACGCCGAGCGAGTAGCCGAACGGCGAGTAGCGGACGAAGTAGTCCGGATTGTCCCCTTCGCGTTCCCAGCTGTCCGAGACGTCAGAGTTCATGCTCACGAGCACGATCAGGTGCTCGCGGTCGTCGAAGATGCCGTAGTAGTGCACCGTTGCAGGGCCGATCTCCGAATCCTGTCCCGTGCGCAGCCACGTGTTGATGGCCGGAATCTGCGGCAGATGATCGAGCCGGTACAAACTCGAGAAGAGCGGGTGCTCGAGCGGCAGGTCGATGAGCTGATGCCCGGGAAGGATTCTGGAGAGATTGGGACGAATGAGTTCGAGGTCCGGATCCCAATTGTCGTCCATCCACAGGAAGCCGCCCTTCAGGAGGTACTCCCGCAAGCGCTCGGCCTCTTCGTCAGAAAACTCGTTGTTCGCGGCGTTCTGCATCCGCACCATCGGACAGCGGAAGAGATTCGGGTCGAGCGCCGTGAACTGTGCGAACCCCGGGTAGCCATTGTTCCAGCGGCTCAGCGTGATCTTCGTGAGCTCGCCGAGCCGCTGCAGGAAGTTGTAGTCACCGTTCGGGTAGTCGTCGCCCCACCCGGACTTCCTGGCGCGCCGCACGTTTCTGTATCGCAGGCGGCAGAGCGTGAAGCCGTCCGAGCGATCGGGCAGTCCGTAATTGATCGGCGTCTGAAGGTTGTAGCCACCCGTCCAGATCTGCGTCTGCGCAGCGAGCCAATCGCCGACGCCGAGCAGCGCGACGACAATCAGAAGAATCACCGTCAGGCGGCGGGCATGCGTCGAGGTCTTGGGTTTCACGCCTCAGGTCTCAGAATCCTCAGCGAACGATGACGGTAGCATCGATCGTTGATCAACGAGCCGCAACCGGCATCGAGAGCGCCAGGCGAGGCTGACGCCATCGACTACTTCGGCGTCCAGACCTGTCGTGCCGCTTCAAGCGCCATCCGGCGTTGCACGACCTCCGCCAGATCCGCCTCCAGGAACCGGAGGCCATCCAGCACCCAGTCGGCGACGTCGGGGTGGGAGAGCCGGTAGTACACATGGCGCCCCTCGCGGCGCTCGATGACCACTCGGTGCGAACGGAGGACGGCCAGGTTCTGCGACGTGCGTGAGTGACTGACGCCAAGTGTCTCCTGCAGCGCGTTCACGTCGCGTTCGCCATCGCGGAGCTCCTCGACGATGCGCAGGCGATCCGGGTGGCTGAACACCCCGAAGAATTTCGCGAGCTCGCGAGCAGCAATGGCGCGTGTCGGCATGTCCGAATAATACTCATATTCAGACATCTGAACATGTAAGAAACAGGCGCCGATTCGACAGCCTCGAATCGGCACCTGAATCCGCAGATTGACAGGCACTGTCGTGCTGATTTATTGTGTCTATACATTCAAATATTTGAACATATAAATTAGACGATTTCTTTACACAACGATGACCTCCCACTCACCTGAGCAGGCAACCGACCCGGGCGATTTGCGCCCGATCGTCCAGTACCTCGCCGCCACCCACGCCACCCCGCTCGACGACTCGGCACTCGATGCGGCCGTCCGACGGCTCGGTCGTCGCGGTGCGGCCGAGCCGATGGCGGCCTTCCGCACGCTGGCGACGGAGTCTGGCCTCGCGTTCGCGGTGGTTCGCCGACCGCTGGCGGAAGTCGTGGCTGACGCCGACCCGTCATACCCGTGGGTGGCGCTCCGCGTCGGCCCCGACGGCCGGTGCCACGGTCTGGCGGTACTCGAACGGTCGCGGGGTGGCGCCATGGTGGTGGTCCCAGGTGTCGCCCAGCGCCCAGCCCGCTGGTCCATGAGCAGTCTCAGGGCCTGGCTCGGCGTCTCCGGCGCCAGCGAGGCGGTCGACTGGATCCTGGCCGAACCGGCCGCGCCGCTCTCTCGCCTGCGCACCGCGGACGGCAGCGCGCGCCTGACATCAGGTGCACGCCTCAAGGCCCTCCTGTCCCGCGAGCGTCAGACCCTCACCGTCGCCGTCGTCTATTCGGTGGTCATCGGCCTGCTGTCGCTCGTGGTGCCGGTGGCCGTGCAGTCTCTCGTCAACACCATCGCGTTCGGCTCCGCGCTGCAGCCGCTCGTCGTCCTCACGCTGTTCGTGTTTGTGGCCCTCGGCTTCTCCACGACAATGAATGCGCTCCGCGCTGGCGTCGTGGAAATCGTCCAGCGCAGTCTCTTTGCGCGCGTCGCCACCGATGTGACGCACCGCCTCCTGCGCGTGCGCGCCGACGCCTTCGACCACTATCACGGCCCGGAACTGGTCAACCGGTTCTTCGACGTGGTCACCGTTCAGAAAGCGGCGTCGCTCCTGCTCATCGACGGCCTGAGCATCGTCATGCAGACGCTCATCGGGATGGTGCTGCTCGCCGTCTACCACCCCTGGCTGCTCGCGTTCGACGTGCTGATGATCGCCGCCATGCTCTTCATCATCTTCGTGCTCGGGCGCGGCGCGATCTCCACGGCCATCAAGGAATCGAAGGCGAAGTACGCACTGGAGGGGTGGCTTGAACAAATCGCGGCGCACCTGGTCACCTTCAAGTCGGCCGGCGGTGCTGAGTATGCCGAGCGGCGGTCGCATGGCCTTCTCGAGCACTACCTGGAATACCGCGGCAAGCACTTCACCATCTTGCTGCGGCAGATCGTGGCGTCGTTCGCGCTGCAGGCGCTCGCCAGCGCGGCGCTGCTCGGCATTGGCGGCTGGCTCGTGATCGACCGCCAGCTGACGCTCGGACAGCTGGTCGCCAGCGAGCTGGTCGTCTCGGCGATGGTCAGCGCGTTCACAAAGTTCGGCAAGCAGCTCGAGGTGTTCTACGATCTCAGCGCCGCGCTCGACAAGCTGGGAGACCTCGTCGACCTGCCACTCGAGCGCCGTGGGGGCGAAGCGGCACTCCACGACGTGGGTCCCGCCCGCCTCTCACTCCGCGACATCGAAGTGCACTACGAGCACGACGAAGACGCCGCGCTGCACCTGCGGCGGTGGGACATTGAACCCGGCGAACGCCTCGGCCTGACCGGCCCGAACGGCTCGGGCAAGAGCACGCTGGCCGATGTGTTGTTCGGGCTGCGGGTGCCGTCGAAGGGCGTCATTCTCTTTGACCACACCGACCTGCGGAGTGTGCCGCTCGAACACTTGCGGCAGCATGTCGCGCTCGTCCGCACCGTGGAGCTCTTCCCGGGGACCATCGTCGACAACGTGCGACTCGGGCGCGATCACCTGACGCTCGAAGACGTATCGGCGGCCATCGACGCGGTAGGGCTGAGGGATGAACTGCTGGAACTTCCGGAGGGCCTGCAGACCACGCTCCAGCCGCACGGGCGGCCGCTCTCCTACCGGCAGGCCTCGCGCCTGATGATTGCGCGCGCGATCGTCGGTCGTCCTCGCCTGCTGGTGCTCGACGGCGCGCTGGACCAGATCGACCGGCAGCAGGAGCGCGAGACGCTCATTTCGCTGCTGTTTTCGCCGAGCGCGCCGTGGACGCTCGTCTGCATCACGGAGCGCCCGGATCTGCTCGCCCACTGCAACCGCGTCGTGGTGTTAGGTGACGGCACGGCGACGGACACGACGATCGAGGACCCAACGGCATGAGCTCCCACGAGAATGGCTGGCAGATGGATGCCCGTCTGGCGCTGCATGGCGTGCAGACGCCGCGGGCGACACGCGCCCTGTCACGGTTGCTGGTGGTGATGCTGATCGTCAGCGTCGTCCTGCTGATCGTCACGCCCTGGCAGCAGAATATTCCCGGCGCAGGCCGCGTGATTGCGTTCAGCCCGGAAGAGCGGCCGCAGAACATCGAGTCGCCGCTCGACGGACGCATCGTGCAATGGCATGTGGTCGAAGGTCAGTCGGTGAAGAAGGGCGACCCGATCGTCGACATGACCGACAACGATCCGTCGATCAACGAACGACTGGAGCAGGAGCGCGCCCAGACGGCGCTGACGATCAGCCAGGGCGAGCTCCGGGTGAAGTCGATGGAAGACCGCATCCGCAGCCTGATCGACACCCAGCGCACCGGCGTGAATGCCGCCGAACTGCGGGTGAAGATGGCCGTCGAGCGGGTTGCCGCCGCCGAACAGGCGCTGGCCGCGGCGCGGGCGGCGCGCCTCACGGCACAGCTGAACCTCGATCGACAGCAGGCGCTCGCGGCCAAGGGACTGACCTCGACGCGCAACGTCGAACTGGCGGTGCTCGACGCTGCGCAGCGGGACGCCGACGTCGACCGTTCGGTCGCCTCACTCAACGCGGCGCGCAGCGAGCGGGGTTCCTTCGACGCCGAGTGGCAGCGCACGGACGCTGACGCGCGAACGCGCATCGATGAGGCGCGCGCCACCCTCGCCTCCGGCCTGAGCGATGTGGCCAAGGCGCGGGCCGAACTGGCGAAGGTCGAGGTCCGTGTCTCTCGACAACAGACGCAGCGAGTGCTCGCGCCAATAGATGGGACCGTCTTCCGCGTCGTCGCGCGCCAGAGCGGTGAGCAGCTGAAGTCTGGCGCGCCGCTCGCGGTGCTCGTGCCGACGTCGAACAAGAACGTGGTGGAGCTCTGGGTGGACGGCAATGACATGCCGATGATTCAGTCTGGACGGACGGTGCGGATCCAGTTCGAAGGATGGCCCGCACTCCAATTCACGGGATGGCCGTCGATTGCGGTCGGCACGTTCGGCGGGCGCGTGATGATGGTCGACTCGACCGACAACGGCAAGGGGAAGTTCCGAGTGCTCGTGGAGCCGGACCCGAACGACCAACCGTGGCCGTCGAATCACTACCTGCGCCAGGGTGTCCGCGCCAACGGCTGGGTGCTCCTCAATACCGTGCCCGTGGGCTGGGAAATCTGGCGCCAGTTCAACGGCTTCCCGCCAGTGATTGCCCCCGATGAGCCGCTGCCCACCGGGATCGAAGCGGCCGACACCGACTTGAGCAACGGCTCGGCGAAGGGCGAGGCCGTGAAGGCGAAGAGCAAATGACACGCGCAACCGTCCACTGGGTGCGCGCCGCCTTGCTCGTCGTCGGTTGGACCGCGGGTGCGTCCGCGCAGACGCCGCTGGAGGTGCCGGAGGTCCTGGCCTCGGTCGATCGATCGTTTCCACTGATCGAGGCGGCCAGGCGCGAGCAGGACCTCGCAGCCGGTGCGGCTGTGGAGGCCCGCGGCGCCTTCGATCTCAAGGTGAAGGCGGGCGCTGAAACGCTGCGGAGCTACTACGACAACGACCGCTTCAAGGCGACTGTCGAACAGCCACTCGCGCCCCTCGGCATGACGTTGTTCGGCGGCTACCGGGCCGGACGTGGCGACTTCGCGCAGTACGACGCCAAGTCGCTGACGCTCGATAACGGCGAGCTCAGCGCCGGCATCAACCTGCCGCTGCTGCGCGACCGCGCGGTGGACGCCCGCCGTGCCGCCCTGCGCGTCACCGACATCGGCGTCAACCTTGCCGCGCAGACCGTCGCCAAGGCGCGATTGAGCTACTTCAAGGATGCCCTGAAGCAGTACTGGGACTGGGTGGCCGCCGGCCGTCAACTCGACGTGGCGCGCGCGTTGCTCGACCTGGCGGAACGACGGGATACCGATCTCGCCGACGCGGTGAGCCTCGGTCAGCTGGCGCCGGTGGAGCGGACGGACAACATGCGCGTGATTCTCCAGCGTCGCTCGGCGCTGGTTCTGGGGCAACGCGTGCTCGAGGCCACGGCCATCAACCTGTCGCTCTACTACCGCGGGCCCGATGGCGCGCCGCTTCGTCCGACGTCAGACCGCGTACCCGAGCGGCTTCCGGACCCCGCGCCGCTCCTGCCCGACGACGAGGCGCGCGCGATCGCCGATGCCCTCGTGCGTCGGCCCGAGGTGCTGAGTCTCCGCTTCAAGCGGAACCAGCAGGAGGTGGAGACGAACCTGGCGGGCAATGCGCTGCTTCCGTCGCTGAACCTTTTCGGGGATCTGTCCCGCGACTCCGGCGAGGGACCGGTGACGCGGCGTGGGAACGAACTCGCCGCGGGCCTGGTCTTCGAACTGCCGCTGCAGCGGCGCAAAGCGTCGGGCAAGCTGACGCAGGCGCAGGCCAAGCTGTCCGCCATCGACGCGGAACTGCGTTTCGTGCAGGACCGCGTGCGGGCCGATGTGCAGGATGCGGCGAGTGCGCTGCGTGCGGCCTTCCAGTCCGTGGATCTCGTCCGACAGGAACTGACCGTGGCGCGCGAACTCGAATCGCTCGAGCGTGACCGGTTCGACCTTGGCGACTCGACGCAGTTTCTCGTGAACCTGCGGGAGTTGAACACGGCGGACGCCGCGTTCCGTGAGATCAAGGCGCTGGCCGACTACCAGAAGGCGCTGGCGGAGTTCGAGGCGGCAAGCGGCCGTCTCGTCGATCGAGCGCCGACGCCCTGACACGGGAAGGGCGGCCGCGCTCGGCGATTCCTCAACGCTGTTGTCCGGGGAGTGTAAATCGGAAGGTCGAGCCGACGCCGAGTTCGCTCTCGACGTTCACCACGCCGTCGTGGGCCTCGACAAACGTCTTGACGATGGCGAGACCGAGCCCAAGACCACCCTGCTTCTCTGAGTCCGTCTCGTACTTGTCGAACACGGCGCGGCGGCGATCCTCGGGTATGCCCGCGCCATTGTCGCGGACGAAACACTCGACGGTGCCGCCCTCGTTCGTCAAGTTCGCGCCGATCACGATCTCCCCGCGCGGTGTGTACGAGATCGCGTTGGCGATCAGGTTCTGGAATACGCGATGGAGCAGACTGGCATCGGCGTAGACCACGAAATCCTCGGCAATCGCGTTCACCAGGCGCGTCGAGTCTGTACCGGCAACGGGGTGGAGTTCGTGAATGAGCGATTCAACCAACGGCCACAGGTCGAATCGCCGGCGCTCCAGCTTGACGCCGGTTTCCGTTTCCAGGTTCGTGTTCTCCAGCAGCACCTTCTCGATCAAGCGCTGAAGGTGTTGCACGTTCCGGTTGAGCGTCTTGAACTTCTGCGTCGTCTCCGGCGTTTCCGAACCATCTCGCTTGAGGAGCAGTTCGAGCAGTCGTGCCGACAGTGAGACGGCACTGAGTGGCGTGCGAAGGTCGTGAGCCACGAACGCCAGATACTCCTCCCGGCGATGCTGGACGTCGAGCGCCTTCTCGGTCGCGAACGTCCCTACGGCCGACCCGATGGCCCCATCGAGGACCAGGTTGAGGACGTGGAACGGTCTGCCCTGCATGCTCAGGCCGTTCCGGTCGGCCAGGTCGTGAATACAGCCGCGCAGGATGTTGTACTCGGCAACGACCTCTTCGATGTCGAAAGCGTCTTTGACCCGCTGCAAGCCGTGGGCGGGCGGACTGCCCTCGAGCAGGGCTTGAGCGATCGTCTCGCCCGATCCCGATCGCAGGGCGGTTGCGAGCTCGTCCAGCAGATGCGGGATGTGATCGTTGAGGGTCGGCACGTCGAGATTCCGCGCAGAAGGGAGCGCCCGGACTTGCGTCCGCCACTCCGCGAGCAGGGCGTCGCGTTGGTGCTCGACGAGCCGTGCCAGTTGGTCCAGGATATCGACAGCCACCGACCCGAGCATACCGCTGAACCTTTCGCGGGGCCGACTCGTCTTCCTCCTATGCCAATCTACAGGAGAAGCGATGAGCGACCAGACCGACGTCCTCCAGGGCACCCTCGACCTCTTGATCATGAGGACCATTGCCCTCGGCCCGCTGCATGGCTGGGCCATCGCGCAACGCATTCAGCAGATTTCTGACGACCTGCTGCGGGTGCAGCAGGGGTCGCTCTATCCGGCGCTGCACCGCCTCGAGCACCAGGGCTGGATCACGGCGGAGTGGGGCGCGTCCGAGAACAACCGCCGGGCCCGCTTCTATTCGCTGACGAAGGCCGGCCGCAAGCAGCTCGACATCGAAGTGTCGAAGTGGGCGCGGCTGTCGGAAGGGGTCAACCTCGTGCTGCAGCGGACCTGACGTGCGCGCCTGGAATCGCAGCTGGAACATTGTGCGCAGCCGGCTCCGCTCGCTGTTCTTCCGCGCCGATCGTGAATCCGATCTCCGCGAAGAACTGCAGTTCCATATCGAGCGGGAAACCGAGCGGCTCGAAGGCACCGGCCTGCGCGCCGACGCGGCCCGCCGGCAGGCGATGAAAACATTCGGCGCGGTCGAGCCGACCAAGGAGGCCTGTCGCGACGCGCGTGGCACCGCGTTCTTCGACGGGCTGGTGCGCGACGGGCGCTATGCGTGCCGGTCGTTTCTTCGCGCGCCACTGGTGGGCCTGACGATCATCACGACCGTCGCCCTCGGTCTCGGCCTCGTCACGGTCGTCTTCACGATTCTCAACGCCTTCGTATTCCGCGTCGACGAGGTCCGCGATCCGCACGGATTGTTCACCGTCTACCGCCAGGCATCGGCCAACGCGGAGCCCACCGGTTTCACCCGGCCGCAGTACGACGCGCTGGTCCGCGACACCAACCTCTTCTCTGAGACGTGTGCCACCACCGCCGACGTACGGGCGTGGGTCAACGGGGTGCGACGAGAGGGGCGGCTCGTGACCGGCAACTTCTTCGCGCTGCTTGGTGCCAGGGCCGCGCGCGGACGGGTGCTGACATCGGAGGACGATCACGCGAGTGGAGTGCCGGTCATCGTCCTCAGCGGTCGCGCCTGGTCGCAGCACTTTGGCAGCGATCCTGGCGTACTCGACCGTCCGGTCCTGCTGAACGGGTCACAGGTGCGTATTGTCGGCATCATGAGCGAAGGGTTCCGCGGACTCGAACCGGCAGCGGCACCAGACTTCTGGGCGCCGCTGTCGCTTCTTTCTGAGTTTCCGCGGGCCGAGCGTGAGAGCGACGCCGCCGATCGTCTCCGTGTCGTCGGACGGTTGAAACCAGGCGTCACGCGCGGCCAGGCGCTCACCCAGCTCCGAGTCTGGGACGCACAGCAGATAACGCCGCGCGCTGGCGCACCGCTCCCTCCGAGCCTGGTGCTCGAATCAAGTCCTGGCACAATTCCGCTGTCGGCCGACACGATGCTGGTGTTCATGCCGCTGTTCTTCGCGTTCGGGCTGATTCTTCTGATCGGTTGCGCGAACGTCGCGAACCTGCTGCTGGCGCGCGCGGTGGCACGGCAGCGGGAGATCGGCATCCGTCTGGCGATTGGCGCGTCGCGCCGCCGCATCGTCTGGCAGTTGCTGACCGAGAACCTGCTGCTGTCGCTCGTGTCGGCGCTGCTCGCCTTTGGCTTTTCGCGGCTGGCGCTCAATGCTGTTGCCTACGTCGTGATCAAGACGTTCCCGCCCGACATCGGCAATCTTCGTCTGGCGGTCCCGCCGGCAGACTGGCGGGTGGCGCTTTTCCTGATTGCCGGCGCCATCGTCTCCACGGTAGTGTTCGCGCTCGCACCGGCGCTTCAAGCCACGCGCGTCGAGCTCGTGCGTGCCGTTCGCGGCGAGGTGGTGCGCGATGCGCGCCCCGGCCGCGCCCGCAACGCGCTCGTCGTGGTGCAGGTGACCGGGTCGGTGTTGTTACTGATCTGTGCGGCCATCTTCCTTCGCAGCACGTGGGCGGCGGCCTCTGTCGATCCCGGCATTCGGACGGCTGGCGTCGTCAATCTGAGCGTGCTCAATGAGCAGCGACGCGTCGCCATTCTCGATGCGTTGAGCCGCGAGCCACTGGTCGCGTCGATGGCGGCCTCGTGGCCTGATCAGTTCGGCGGGCTGGGCGGGTTGCCGGCGTTTGCCGAGGCTGATGGAGGCTCTCCCAGCAGCGCGCCCCATCAGGGGCGCGAGAAATCGTCCGTCAGTTATCAGTTCGTGTCGCCCGAGTTCTTCGGCGTGTTCGGCATCGACCTTGTCCGCGGGCGCGGCTTCAGTCAGGCCGAGCGGAGTCCAGACGCCGCGGTCGCGATTGTGTCCGCCGCGGTCGCGCGGCAGCTCTGGCCGGCGACTGAGGCGCTCGGACAGGTGGTGCGCGTCGAGCCGGACCTCAACAGGCTGAACGGCATCGAAGGATCGGCCAGCATCGCCAGGTCAGGCAATCCGCTGTTGCTGGCTCGCTCCGTTGTTGTCGTCGGCGTCGCGAAGGATGTGGCCGGCATTCGTCTCGGTGGCGCGAGACTCGGGCACACCGGCATCTACCTCCCCATCAGCACGGAGGCAGCCACCACTTCGCTGACGATGAGTGTGCGCGGTGATGCGGAGCGGGCGCGACATGTGATCGTCGATCGGCTGGCAGCGATTGATCCGAATGCCGGCGAGGTATCGACGCTCGAAACCATCGCGCGCGCCGAGGTGTATCTGCTCAGTATTCCGTTCTGGCTGACGCTGGTGCTCGGCACCCTCGCCCTGTTGCTGACGCTGTCTGGACTGTTCAGCGTGCTCTCGTATCTGGTGGAACAGCGCACGCGAGAGATTGGCGTGCGCATGGCGCTTGGGGCGACCAGGCGCCAGGTCGGCGCAATGGTGCTGCGGCAGGCTGCACGTCCGGTGATGGTTGGCATTGTCGCGGGCGGCACGCTGACGTCGGCGCTCGCCGTCGTGCTGCTCTCGACCTCGGCGGCAGAGGCGATCGGATCGAGCGTACGCCTGTTCGATCCCGTAGCTTACGCCCTCAGTCTGACGTGCATTGTCCTGGCGTGTGCTGGCGCGACGCTGATTCCCGCGCTCCGTGCCGGGCGTATCAGTCCGGTTGTTGCGCTCAGGCAAGAGTGAGCTTTCGATTGCGCTCGGTGCAGGCCTAGATCTCGAGCAGGTCCTTGCCAACGATCACGGCACCACGGAAGTGGCGCCTCGCCGCATCGAGCCACATTGCATCGGTCACGTCGGGATCGTCGGGCGGCACAAAGTGTGAGAGGACCAGCGTCTTCACGCCCGCGTCCTGTGCGACGCGGCCCGCGAGTTCCGCCGATGTCTGATGCGCGAGGATGCTGGCCTTGAGTGCGGCCGCGTCTGGTACGCGAGCGACGAGCCGGTCGATGGCCGGCGGATACATGACGGAGTGGACCAGGACATCCGCGCCAGCGGCGAGCTTCACGAGGTTCTGCGACGGCGCCGTATCTCCCGAGACCACGATCGAGCGATCGGCGGCGTCGAACCGGTAGGCGAACGCCGGCACGACCGGTGCGTGATCCACGAGTGTGGCCGTGACCCTGAGATTGTCGTCGGCCATCACCGGGCCGCCCTCACGCAGTTCGTGCACGCGCACGAGCGGCGCGAGCGGAACGCGGCCTTCGTTAGCAATCCGAGTGTCGATGTCGGATTGGTTCATCTCGAAGAACAACCTCGTCATGCGCTCGAGCGGCGCGGGTCCCCAGGTATCGACCCGAGAATTCAGGCCGGCCGTCCAGGCAAGCCAGATCAGATTGCCGTAGTCGGCGGTGTGGTCGGAATGCTGGTGCGTGATGAACACGTGACGCAGCGATGCCAGCGGCACGCCGGCGAAGGCCATCTGCCGGGCCACGCCATCGCCGCAATCGATCACATAGGCGCTGCCGTTGCTGATGATCACCTGCGCTGACGCGGAACTGGCCGTTCGGGGTCGCGGCCCTCCCCCCGTCCCCAGCAGCACGAGCCTCGTCCGCCGGCTTTGTCCGCCGACGGACCGCGCGGCTGCAGCTGCCAGAGCCAGGCCGACGACAAACTCTCTTCGGCCGATCCGGGAGGCGCTCTCGGTCATGTCATCATCGCGCTCGGTGCGCCGTGTCGGTGTACTGCTGGAACAGCATTGCCTCGAACGCCGACATGGTGCTTCCTCAGGAAGGCGCGTGCCGCTCACGCAACAGTCGCGGATGCTAGCACAGGCCGGCGTTCTTCAAATCCGTGGTTGCCTGGGACGCAGATTGGACGGGAGCGGGTCGCGGGCTGCCGCGTCCGTGAGCCGGAGTGCCCGCCGTTTGCGCATACAACGGTGAGGGTTTTTCATGGCGCAGAGAGTCCTGCGAATCGATGGCTTGGTGATGCTCATGCTGGTGATGGTCGTGCTGGCGGTCTCCGCCGCCGCTGCGTCGGCGCAGGACGCGACAGGGACACGGCCGCTCCGGTGGCGCATCGAGGGAGCGGCACGGGTGCAGCTCCAATACACCGGCACCATCCAGTCCGTCGCCTTTGGGTTCGCGCCC
>CADEEX010000005.1:8836-31069 GCA_902826465.1 uncultured Acidobacteriota bacterium | reverse complement strand
ACCCGTCGCCGGCCACGGTCAACCAGCCTGTCACCTTCGATGGGCTGACGTCGACCTCCACCAGCGCCATTGCCCGCTACGAGTGGAACTTCAACGATGGCACGCCGCTCGAATCGCGGAACGCACCAACGTCGACGATTCAGCACACCTTCACGACGACCGGGTCCAAGACCATCGACCTGACGGTCTACGACGCCAACGGCCTGTCGGCGACGGTCTCCAAGACGCTGCTCGTTCAGCCCTGACACCCCGCGCCTCCTGCAGGTAGACTTGCAGGAGGCAGACGGTGGCAGACACATCCCGCATTGACGATCTCCGACGCCGGGTCCAGAAGGATCCGGCGTCGATTGTTTTTGCGCAGCTCGCCGAAGAGCTCCGCCGCGCCGGCGCGTTCCAGGACGCCATCGACGTGTGCCGCGAGGGGCTGACGAGGCACCCCACGTATCTCTCCGCGCACGTCACCCTCGGCCGTGCGCTGCTGCAGATGCAGCGCCTCGACGAGGCGCGTCTCGAGCTCGAACTGGTCCGCCGCGATGCGCCGCAGAATCTGGCCGCGTTGCGTGGCCTTGCCGAGATCCACCGCCAGCGTGGCGAGCCGCGCATCGCCCTCACGTATTACCAGGCGGCCTCGGCGCTGGCCCCCAACGACCCCGAACTCGAGCGCGCCATCGGCGCGCTCTTGCCGGGCGTTCAAGGCGAAGACGCGGCGGTGGCCGACCGGGCCTCACGCACTGTTGCTGCGCTCGAGCAGTGGCTCGAGGCCATTCATGCCACACGCGCCTAGCGCCGCCCTCGCGGCGCGCCATCGCCGGCTGCGCGCGGCGCTCGACGCCGAGGGGCTGTCGGCGCTCGTCGTGACGGCGCTTCCGAATATCGCCTACCTGACCAATTTCGCCGGGTCGTCAGCGATGCTGGTCTTCACGCACGACCGCCTCCACTTTGTCACCGACTCGCGCTACGCCACAGCCGTTGACGATGCCCAGCGAGAGCCGTGGGCGTCTCCCGAACTGGCCGTGTCAGTTGTGGCCGGCTCGTACGATGCGGCCCTGGCGGAACTGCTGAAGCGCGAGGCGAACGGCCGCGTCGGAATCGAGGCCGAACACCTCACGGTCGCGCGCTTCCGCTGGCTCGAAGCCGAGCTGACCGGATCGGCCGTCGCGCTCGTCGACACCGCGAAACTGGTCGAGCAGGGACGTCTCATTAAGGACGACTACGAGATCGGCATCCTCAGGGAAGGTGGCCGGCGCCTGTCAGACGTGGCCCGGCGCGTCCTCGCGGAGGTGAGGGGCGGACTCACGGAGCGTAACCTCGGCTTCACCATTGATCGGTTGATTCGCGAGGGGGGATTCACCCGAACCGCCTTCGACACCATCGTCGCCAGTGGCCCGAATGCGGCCCTTCCGCACGCCAGGCCTACCGAGCGAACATTGGGCGAAGGCGACCTCGTGGTGCTGGACTTTGGCGGCGTCTACGACTCATACTGCGTGGACCTGACGCGGACAGTGTGCGTCGGGCGCGCATCTGACAGGAGCCGGGAGGTCCACGGCGCCGTGCTTCAGGCGCACGATCTGGCAGTGGCAGCCGTCGCTCCGGGCGTGTCCCGGTTCGCGGTCGACGCCGCCGCCCGCGATTGGTTGGCGAAAGCGGGGATGGGAGACGCGTTCGGGCATGGCACCGGCCATGGCCTGGGCCTCGAAATTCACGAAGATCCACGGGTGACGCGCTGGCGTCAGGATATTGACGTTCGCCGCGAACACCTCGAAACCGGCATGGTCTTCACGATCGAGCCGGGCGCGTACTTCCCAGCCTGGGGAGGCGTGCGGATCGAGGATGACGTGCTTGTGACTGCCACCGGGGTCGAGGTGCTGACCGAAGTGACAACCGAGCTGTTAGAAACCGACTAATGGACCTTGACCATCTGAAGCAGATACTCGACCTCGTCCGCGAACACGAGTTGTCCGAGTTTGAAGTCGAGCAGGGCGGTTTGCGCCTCAAGATTCGGAAAGACCGTGGCGGTGCGTACGCGCCGGTGACCATGGCGCCGGCTCCTGGCGCCCACGCGGCCCCGTCACACGCGGTGGCCCCGACGCCGGTCGCCATCCCACCGGTGCCCGACGATGAGATCGAGCTGGCCGTGTTGAAGTCGCCGATCGTCGGCACCTTCTACCGTTGCGCCGAGCCTGGAGCGCCGCCGTTTGTCGATGTCGGTACCGTGGTCAAGAAGGGGCAGGTGCTCTGCATCGTCGAAGCGATGAAGCTGATGAACGAGATCGACTCGGAGTACGACGGGGAAATCGTCAAGGTCTACGTCGAGAACGGTCAGCCGGTTCAATACGGCGAGCGTCTGTTCGCCATTCGCGCCAAATAGATGTTCAAGAAAATCCTGATCGCGAACCGCGGCGAGATTGCGATGCGCATCATCTTTGCGTGTCGCGAACTGGGCATCAAGACCGTCGCTGTCTGGTCAGAAGCCGACGAGAATTCGCTGCACGTAAGGTTTGCCGACGAAGACGTCTGCATCGGCCCAGCGAGAAGCGCCGACAGCTACCTGAACGTCCCGGCGGTCATCAGTGCCGCCGAGATCACCGGCGCCGATGCGATTCACCCCGGCTACGGATTCCTCTCTGAAAGCGCCTACCTCGCGGAAGTCTGCGAAGCCTGCCACATCAAGTTCATTGGCCCCGACCCCCAGGTGATTCGCCTGATGGGCGACAAGGCGCGTGCGCGTCGGGTCATGAAGAAGGCCGGCGTGCCGATTCTGCCTGGCAGCGATGGTCCGGTGGAGAGCGAAGAAAAAGCGCTCAAGGTGGCCAAAGAGATCGGCTTTCCGGTGATCGTAAAGGCCACCAATGGTGGCGGTGGCCGCGGCATGCGCGTGGTCCGCAATGCGTCAGAGTTGCCGCATGCGGTGAAGACGGCGCAGCGCGAGGCCGAGGCCGCGTTCGGGGTCGGCGACGTCTACATCGAGAAGTACGTCGAGGCGCCGCGTCATATCGAGTTCCAGATTCTCGGCGATCAGCACGGCAACGTCATTCACCTTGGCGAGCGCGAGTGTTCGATCCAGCGCCGTCACCAGAAGCTGCTTGAAGAATCGCCGTCGCCCGCGCTGAGCGACAAGGTCCGCCGCAAGATGGGTGGCATCGTCATCGACGCCGCCAAGGCGGTGCAGTACACCAATGCGGGCACGTTCGAATTCCTGATGGATTCCGACGGTCGCTTCTATTTCATGGAAGCGAACACCCGCTTGCAGGTCGAGCATCCGGTCACGGAAATGGTGACCGGCATCGACATCGTGAAGGAGCAGATCCGTATCGCCGCCGGCGAGCGGCTGCGCTTCAAGCAGGGCGACGTCGTCTTCACGGGCCACTCCATCGAGTGCCGCATCAACGCCGAAGATCCTGAAACGTTCGTGCCTTCGCCAGGCATCATCCACGCGTTCAGTGCGCCGGGTGGTCCAGGCGTTCGCGTCGAGACGCTGGCGCATTCCGAGTGCACGATCTCGCCGTACTACGACTCGATGATCGCGAAGATCATCGTCCACGGGCGCGACCGCTCCGAAGCGGTTGCCCGCATGAGGCGAGCGCTCGAGATGACGGTCATCGAAGGCATCAAGACATCGATTCCGCTGCACCTCAATATCCTGAACGACCCGGCGTTCATCGCCGGCAAGCTGAGCACGTCGTTCATGGAGCAGTTCCTCGCGCGCCGGCCCAAGGGTGGGCGTCTCGCGGAAGCGGTCTGAGACACCTGTTCACCGGTTCTGCGATCCTCCACTCGTCTCCGCTCTATGCGATCTGCGACGCTGACGCCTGCGCGCGTGCCGGCTGGTCGCTCGTTGACCATGCCACCGCATGCCTGACGGGCGGAGCGCGCCTGCTGCAGATTCGCGCCAAGCAGGCCGACGCCGGTTGGCTGCTCGATTGCACTGCACAGATCGTCGAGCGCGCGAGGTCGGCGGGCGATGCGCAGGTGATCGTCAACGATCGCGCCGATATCGCGCTCCTGACCGCCGCCGACGGGATTCATGTGGGCCAGGACGATCTGCCGGTCACGGCCGTTCGGGCCATTCTTGGTGACAAGGTTGTCGTGGGCTGCTCCACGCATACATATGGGCAGCTCGAACGGTCCGTCGTTGAACCGCTGTCGTACGTCGCCATCGGACCGGTGTTTGCCACCGGCACGAAGGACACGGGCTATGTGCCAGTGGGGCTCGAGCGGGTACGGGAGGCGGCGACTGTCGCGGCGCCACAGCGTCGGCCCGTCGTTGCGATCGGCGGCATCACGCTCGACTGTGCGCGCGAGGTGCTCGATGCCGGTGCGAGCGCGGTGGCGGTGATTGGCGACCTGCTGGCCACGGGCGATCCCGAGGCGCGCGTGCGTGAGTATCTGAAGCGCCTCGCACGGTAGCCGCTTATAATCGCGAAGCTTTCAACACTGGACTGAGAGGGACAACGTGGCTGGCTCACTGTTTCGCATCAAGTCGATCGAAAGCCTCATGGCGACTGCGTCCGATAGCGGCGGGCATTCGCTCAAGCGCACGCTGACAGCGCCGGCGCTGGTTGCGCTCGGTATCGGCGGCATCATTGGCGCTGGCCTGTTTGTTCGAACCGCGGCCGCCATCGCCGAACGTTCAGGACCGTCGGTCGTGCTGGCCTTCATCGTCGCCGGCATCGGCTGCGCCTTTGCCGGACTCTGTTACGCCGAGTTCGCCTCGATGATTCCGATCGCCGGCAGCGCCTACACCTACTCGTACGCGACGATGGGCGAGCTGATTGCGTGGATTATCGGCTGGGACCTCGTGCTCGAGTACGCGCTCGGCGCCGCCACGGTGGCGATCTCGTGGAGTCAATATTTCAACAAGATCCTCGAGTTCGTCGGACTGCAGATTCCCTATCAGTGGTACCACTCGCCACTTGAAATGCAGCCTGAAACCGGCATTCACGGCATCATCAATCTTCCAGCCATCTTCATTCTCGCGGTCCTGACGCTCCTGTTGATTCGTGGCATCAGCGAATCGGCGACCGTCAACAACATCATCGTCGTCACCAAGGTCAGCATTGTCATCCTGGTGATCATCATCGGCTGGGGCTTCATCAATCCGGCCAACCACACCCCCTTCATTCCAGAGCCGACGCTGTATACGACACCTCAAGGCGTCACACACAGTTACGGCGGCATCATGGGCATTCTGGGAGCGGCAGGTGTTGTGTTCTTTGCCTTTATCGGCTTCGACGCCGTCTCTACGGCGGCGCAGGAAGCGAAGCATCCCGAACGGGACATGCCGATCGGCATTCTCGGATCGCTGGTCGTCTGCACGCTGCTGTACGTGGCGTTCTCCTACGTCCTCAGCGGTGTCGCCACCGTCGAAGATTTCCGCACCGCAGGTCGTGAAGCCTCAGTGGCCTACGCCATCAGCACGTACATGACCGGCTACGCCTGGCTGGCCAAGTTCGTCACCGTGGCGATTCTGTTCGGCTTCTCGTCGGTGATCCTGGTGATGCTGCTCGGGCAGTCGCGCGTGTTCTACTCGATGGCGAACGACGGCCTGGTGCCGAAGGTCTTCGCCGAACTCCACCCCACCTACAAGACGCCCTGGAAGTCGAACATGGTGTTCTTCGTGTTCACGGCGCTGTTCGGGGCATTCATCCCCGAGAGCGTGGTCGGCGAAATGACCAGCATCGGCACGCTGTTCGCATTCATCCTGGTCTGTGCCGGCGTGTGGGTAATGCGCGTGCGCCGGCCCGATATCAAGCGTGGCTTCACCGTGCCGGCCCTGCCGGTGGTCGCTGTCCTGGGCATCCTGGTATGTGGCGCGATGATCTTCGGTCTCGGCTGGACCAACTGGGTGCGGCTGGCCATCTGGCTCGGCATCGGCCTCGTGTTGTACTTCGGCTATGGCCGGACACACAGCCGGCTGGCACCAGGCAATCAACGTTAGCGCACGCAGTTCGCATCGTCTATGTCCGCAATCCGTCTTGATGGCATTGCCATCGGTCAGCAGATCCGCGCCGGTCTCCGGGCGCCAGTCGCCGAGTTCACCAGGCAGGCCGGGCGAGCGCCCGGTCTGTCCCTGGTGCTCGTCGGCGACGACCCGGGGTCGCATTTGTATGTCTCGAGCAAACTGCGGTCGGCTGGCGACAGCGGCCTCGACGCCGAGATTCACCGCCTGCCCGGCGACACGCCGATCGACGAACTGCTCCGTCTCGTCGATCGGTTGAATCGCGACGAGCGGTGCGACGGCATTCTCGTGCAGTCGCCGTTGCCGACGCAGATGGGCGCCGACGCCGAGCGCCGTGTCTTCGACGCGATCGACCCGGCCAAGGACGTCGACGGCTTTCACCCGACCAACGTCGGCAAGCTCGTGCAGGGCCGCGCCGACCTGGTCGCGTGCACACCCTCTGGCGTGATCGAGATTCTCGAGCGCTCGGGCATCAGAATCGCCGGCGCCAGCGCTGTCGTGATCGGGCGTAGCGATATCGTTGGCAAGCCGATGGCGTTGCTCCTGCTGCATCGACATGCCACGGTCACGATCTGCCACTCGCGGACCCGAGACCTGGCCTCGGTGGCGCGCGAGGCCGACATCCTCGTGGCGGCCCTTGGCCGGCCGGCGTTCGTCACGACCGACTTCGTCAAGCCTGGCGCCACCGTCATTGATGTCGGCACCACACCGGTGAGTGATGCGGAACTGGTGGCCGGGTGGTTCGAACCCGGACACAAACGGCGCGATGCCTTTGAGCGCCGCGGCTCACTGGTGATGGGCGACGTGCATCCGGGCGTCGAAGCCGTGGCCGGCGCGCTGACACCTGTGCCTGGCGGCGTCGGACCGCTCACCATCGCCATGTTGCTGAAGAACACCGTCACCGCCGCCATGAACCGCCTGAACGGAATCGGTCTGTAGTGTCCGGCTTCAGCCGGACAGTTGTGGGATGCTGAAGATCGCGCTGACCGGCGGCATCGCCACGGGCAAGAGCTACGTGGTTGGCGAACTGCGCCGACGCGGCATTCCGTGTCTCGATGCCGACGAGCTCGCCCATGGCGTCATGACGCATGGGAGCGAGGCGACGGCCGCCATCGCGGAGCGCTTCGGTCCCGCGTTCCTCGGGCCGGACGGTGCCGTCGATCGCAAGGCGCTTGGACGGGTCGTGTTCGCCGATCCGTCAGCGCGTCGGGACCTTGAAGCGATCGTCCATCCCGCCGTGTATCGCGCAATCACCGCAGGCTTTCGCGCCTTCGCGCTGCTCGGCGACTCGCCGATCGCCGTTGCCGACATTCCACTCTTGTTTGAAGGCGGACGGGAGTCAGATTTCGACAAGGTCGTCGTGACCACGTGTCCCGAGGCGATGCAGCGTGAACGTCTTGCCGCCAGGGGATTGAGTGCTGACGAGATAGAGCAGCGGCTCAAGGCGCAGATGCCGGCTGTCGAGAAAGCCGCGCGCGCACACCATGTGATCGACACCAGCGGCACCCACCAGGACACGGACCAGCAGATCGAGCGGATCATCCGCGAACTGCTGAGAACTTCGTAGCGCGCTGCAGCATTCCGTCGCGCGACCCTTCAGGGTCGCGTCAGGGAACACGATGAGCCTCAACCGCACAATCACGCCGAGGCTGCGCTGGGGGAGTGGCGCCGCAGCCTTCGTGGTGCTGAGCCTCGCGATCACTTATCCGCTGGTCACCGACATGGCACACCTGGTGCCGCACGATCTCGGCGATCCGCTGTTGAACTCATGGATTCTTTGGTGGAGTACGGCGAGACTGCCGCTCAGCAACGCCTGGTGGAACGCGGCGATGTTCTTTCCCGCGACCGATGTGACCACCTACTCGGAGGTGCTGCTCGGGTTGCTTCCTATTACCGCACCGGTTCAGTGGGCCACAGGAAGCGCCCTGACCTCTTACAACACAGCCTTCCTGCTTTCGTTTCCGCTCTGCGCGTTGGCCGCATATGCGCTGGCCTTTCAGCTGACGCAATCGCACTCAGCGGCGACCGTGGCCGGACTCGCCTATGGGTTTCCGGTCTACAAAGCGAACGAACTCGCGCACATTCAGATGCTCGCCTATTACGGCGCGCCGATGGCGCTGTTCGCGCTGCACCGGTTTGTCGAGTCCCGGCGCCAGCGTTGGTTGGTGCTGTTTGCCTGTGCGTGGCTGGTGCAGGCGTTGTCGAACGGCAATGCGATGTTCCATCTGGCCATTCTTGTTGCGCTGTGGCTCGCGTGGTTCGTCGCTGATCTCAAGACACTGCTCCCGATCGGTGTGGCGTGGCTGATGGCATCGTTGCCGCTGGTGCCGATCCTTGCCCGCTACCAGGCCGTGCATCAGCGGATGCACTTCAGCCGCGACATCAATGAGATCGTCGCCAACAGCGCCGACGTGTCGGCGTTGTTCGCCGCGCCGCCCGAGAACGTGCTGTGGGGCGGCTCACTGCTGTCCGTGAATCCAGGCACCGCGCTCTTTCCTGGCGTGGCGGTCTCGGCCGCGCTTGCGGTGATCGCCCTTGCGTGGTGGCAGCGGCGCCCGGAACGGAGACGTCGTCTGTCGACTGCGCGGAAGGGCGCGATCGCACTGGCCCTGGCCATCGCCGGAGTAGCGGCGAGTGTGGTGATCCTGGGCCCCTGGCAGATTCCAGGTGTGCTCACCGTGACGGCGTTGCATAAGCCGTTCGCCATCGCCGCAGGACTCGGTCTGGTTCTACTGCTGACGAGCAACTGGATCAGGGATGCGCGGCGAGCGCGTTCGATCGTGGCGTTCTACGTGCTTGCGGCCGGCGCGATGTACCTGCTGGCGCTCGGACCACGGCCGACCGCGTGGGGACACCAGTTCCTGTACGAACCTCCGTACGCGTGGCTCATGCGGCTTCCTGGATTCGGCACGCTCAGGGCACCAGCACGATTTGCGATGCTGGCCGTGCTCTGCCAGTCGCTGGTCGTTGCCGTGTCTCTTGCCAGATGGCGAGTGGGCGGTCGAGTGAGATTCGCCGCGGTGACTGTGCTGGCGAGTGGTATCGTCGCCGACGGGTGGTTCACGTTGCCGCTTCCGGTCATACCGGATGCGCGCGTGGTCCGGTGGAATGACGTCGACGCCGTGCTTGAGCTTCCGTTCGGCGATCCGGGGGCCGACTTTATCTCGCTGTACCGTGCGATTGGCTCAACGGCGGCCACCGTCAACGGCTACAGCGGCTATTTCCCTCCACACTATCTTCCGTTGACGTTCGCACTGCGCGATCGACAGTTCTCGGCCCTGCGAGAAGTCGCCCACTACGGCAATCTCGGCGTGATATTGCCCAGGTCGTCCGAGCACCTCGCCGAACGCGCGTGGCTTGAGGCGAATGCCCTGACGGTCGATCAGGGGCAGGACGGATGGATCGCGTTCAGGATGCCGCGGGAAACGCGCCCAGATCCAGGGCCACTGACGCCGGTGCCTGTGCGCGCCGTTGCGGCGACTGAACATGGCGAGGACGCGGGCCGGATGATCGACGGCGAGATCAGTACGGCGTGGAGTTCAGTTGGACAGCAGAACGGAGACGAGGAGGTGGTGGTTGAGCTCGAAGAGCCTCAGCCCGTCTCTTCGGTGGTTCTAAGCATGGGGCCGCTGTCTTTCGGGTTTCCGAGGCAACTCGAGGTTTCGACGTCGGCGGACGGGCAGGACTGGCAGATTCAATGGCGCGGTACTACGTCGCTTCAAACAGTGCGAGCGGCGCTGCTGACTCCTGAGCGTGTGCCGGTCGTGATCGACTTTGCGCCAACGCCAGCGAGATGGATTCGACTGCGGCAACTCGGTACAGAGCATCAGATCCCCTGGTGGATCGCTGAGCTGGAGGTGGCGAGACGCTGAGCCGGTGCGCTCTATGTGCTGAGCGCTTCGAGCTGAGGATCCTGTGCCGGCGCGATGCGTTCTTCGACGAACGTGTTCCAGTCGTGGCAGTGCGGGCACTGCCAGAGCAGCTCCGTGCTGCGGTACCGGCACCGGATGCACACGTGCGGATCAAGGTAGAACACCGCGTGCTGTGTCAGTTCGCTGTAACGATCGACCAGTGCGGTGGGGTGACCGAGCTGGCCAAGCGCCCGCCAGATGGCCTGATGAATGGTCAGTGCGTGCGGGTTCTGCAGAAGCGCCGCAAACAGCAGCTCGAGCGCCTCGAGCGGATTGCCAGCGGCGTGGCGCTGCTTTGACAGCGCCAGTCTGGCCCGCCAGTCCTGTGGATTTTCGGTAATGAGTCGCTTGCAGAGCGACGCGAATCGATCGGGCTCGCCGAGGCGCGCCGCCTGCGCTTCGAGGCGGCTGAACGCCAGGTAGGCGCGGTCGGGCGCAACGTCGACCATCGTTTCCCAGATGAGCGCCGCCTCGGCTTCATTGCCCTGGGTGACCCGGATGTCGCCGAGGTTCAGGTACGCGGGAATCGCGCGGGCGTCCAGCCCGATCGCTGACTGAAACCGGCGAATGGCCTCTGGGTAGTCCTTGCGCCGGGTGGCTTCGAGGCCGATCTCGTTCTCGAGGAACGCAAGAATCGCTTCGTTCTGCGGTCGGGAGTCGATTGCCGATAAGGTTGCCAGCTTCTGTCGAGTGTCGTAGGCCTCGGTCCACTGGTGCTGCTCTTCGTGCAGCTTCTGCAGGTTCACCAGCGCGTATTCGTTCTTGGGATCGAGCCGCAGCACCTCGTTGAACGCATCGAGGGCGCGGTCGACGAAGCCGCCACGCTTGTAATCGAGGCCGAGGCAGAGCAGCACATAGGCATGCTCAACGCGACTCAGTCGCGATCGCTGCAGCAACGACTGGTGGATGGTGATCGCTTTGCCGACCTGCCCCTTCTCGCGGTACAGGTTGCCGAGGATCATGTGCACCTCGAGCGCTTCTTCATCAACGCTCGCGGCCTTCGTCAGTTCCTCAATCGCCAGATCGATCTGATTGGTGACGAGAAAGTTGAGGCCAAGGATGTAGTGCGGCGACTGCCGGGCGCGGCGCCGGTCGATCCAGGTGCCGTCGCGCAGTTTGTAACGCTCCCAGGCCTTGCCGACCGTCAGGCCGATGAGCAGTGCGACCAGGGCCGCCAGCAAGGGAGCGTAGGAGCTCATCGTGTCGGCTGTTCGCTTTCGCGCGGTTCGTTCAAGTACGACGCCAGCACGTCGTCCCACCGGTGCTGCGCCCGCAGAATCACCTCGATGAGTTCGCGTCCCGCACCGGCGCCGGCGCCATGTCGGCTGATCCAGTGCGCACGTTCGAGTACTTCCACCACCGAGTCGGCGGGACAGGTGGCCAGGCCAACGCGTTCGAGCACCGCCAGATCGACGACATCGTCGCCCATGTAGGCCACCTGATCGTCCGTGAATCCCTGTTCGCGAAGGATGGTCTCGTAGGTGGCCAGCTTGCTGCTGACGCCGTGATACACCAGCGTGACACCGAGCTGCGCCGCACGATGCGGTGTGGTGGGCGCCAGGCGCGCGGAAAGAAATCCGACGCGGATGCCCATGCGCTGCGCCCAGACCATGGCGATGCCGTCGCGGATGAAGAACGTCTTGCTCTCGGTGCCGTCGGCGTGCATCTGCACGCGGCCGTCAGTGAGGACGCCATCCACGTCGAACAGGACCAGACGGATCTTCGCCGCTCTCGCATCGACGTCGGCGGCGGTGGTTCGTGGCTTCAGTGTGGTCATTGAAAAAAAACCGGCGGTCAGACGAGTTCGGTGCGCCACAGGTCGTGCAGATGGACGACGCCAGCCACCTGGCTGGCGTCACCTGCCACGACCACGATCGACGTGATCTTGCGCTGTTCCATGATGTTGAGTGCTTCAACCGCCAGCAGGTGCGGCGCGATGGTCACGGGATCGTGTGTCATGACCTCGTGCGCCGTCTTGTCGCGGACGTTGTCCGAATGCTCCATGTGGCGTCGGATATCGCCGTCGGTGATGACGCCGAGGAGCGCCTGGGCGTCGTTGACGACGCAGGTCATCCCAAGGCGCTTGCGGGAGATTTCGTAGATGACGTCGCGCATCGGCGTCGTCGCCATCACCATCGGGCAGGCTTCGCCGCCGTGCATCAGGCTTTCCACGCGCATCAGTCGCTTGCCCAGCCGTCCGGCCGGGTGCAGCGAGGCAAAATCTTTCGGTGCGAAACCCTTGGCATCGAGCAGCGTCATCGCCAGCGCGTCGCCCAGCGCAAGGGCGGCCGTGGTGCTCGCCGTCGGTACCAGATTCAACGGGCACGCCTCTTCGCTGACGCTGCAGTCGAGGGCCACATCGGCCGCCTGGGCGAGTGTCGATTTCGGCTCGCCCGTGATCGCAATAAGGCGGGCGCCAATGCGGCGGATGGCTTCGAGGAGCCGCAGCAGTTCCGCAGTTTCGCCACTGTACGACAGCGCCACGACCACATCGCCACTCTGAATCATGCCGAGGTCGCCGTGCACGGCATCGGCCGCATGAAGGAACGACGCTGGCGTACCGATGCTCGAGAGCGTGCCGGCAATCTTCCTGGCAATCAATCCAGACTTGCCGACACCCGTGAGCACGACGCGTCCGTGGCAGTGCAGCAGCAGTTCGACCGCCCGATCGAAGCGTTCATCGAGGCGGGGCACCAGCGCCAGAATGGCCGCCGCCTCGGTTTCGAGCACCTTGCGCGCGCGCGAATGGCCGGTCACAGGAGGGTCACGGTGCGTGAACCTCGTCGGCCTTGACGATGGCGTCGATGGCCATCAGGCGGCGGAGCAGTGGTTCGAGGAGATCCAGACGCAGCGCGTTCTGCGCGTCGCTCTTCGCACGCGTTGGATCTTCGTGGACTTCGAGGAAGATACCGTCGACACCGGCCGCGACGCCGGCGCTGGCCAGCGGCGTGATGTACTGGGCCAGGCCGGCCGTGACGCCGTCGCCGGCACCTGGCAGCTGCAGGCTGTGGGTAACGTCGAACACCACCGGAAATCCCTGCGCGCGCATGATGGGAAAGCCCCGCATGTCCACCACGAGGTTGTGATAGCCGAAGCTGGTGCCGCGCTCGGTAATGACGACGCGCGAATTGCCCTCCGCCACCACTTTGGCCGCCGCATGTTTCACATCGTCTGGCGCGAGGAACTGCCCCTTCTTGATGTTGACGATGCGCCCGGTACGAGCGGCGGCGACGATCAGGTCGGTCTGGCGCGACAGGAATGCCGGAATCTGCAGCACATCGGCAACACGCGCCACGCGTTCCGCCTGAGCCGCCTCGTGAATGTCGGTGAGTATGGGTACCTTCAGCGAGGTCTTGATCCCTTCGAGTACGCGGAGCCCTTCGGACAGGCCCGGTCCACGAAACGACGTGCGCGAGGTGCGGTTCGCCTTGTCGAACGACGCCTTGAAGATGTACGGCACACCAAGCCGGGCGCAGAGGTCGATGAGCTGTTCGGCCAGGCCTCGCGCATGCGCCTCGCTCTCGATGACGCACGGTCCGGCGATGAGCACGAACGGACGACCGCCCCCGAGGGCGATGTCGCCGAGCATGACCGGTGTCACCTCAGGCCACCGATTCGGTCGCCTGGCGGGACACGCCAGCGGTCTTGTGCTTGTAGCTGGCTTCCACGAACGCCGCGAACAGCGGATGCGGACGGGTGGGTTTCGACTTGAACTCCGGATGGAACTGCACGGCGATGTACCACGGATGCTCTGGCATCTCCGCGATCTCGACGAACTTGCCATCGGGCGAGCGACCGGAAATCTTGAGTCCGGCGTCGCTCAACGTCTTCTCGTAGAGGCAGTTGAATTCGTAGCGATGACGGTGACGTTCGTGAATCAGTGACGAGCCGTAGACTTTCTGCGCCAGCGAACCAGGTGCCAGTGCGCAGGCGTAGGAGCCGAGGCGCATCGTGCCGCCAAGTTCGTCGACACCAAGCAGGTCGCGGAGCTTGTAGATCAACTTCACGGGTGTGTCTGGCGCGCATTCCGTGGTGTTCGCGTCGGACAGACCGGCGACATTTCGCGCGTACTCGATCGTCGCCATCTGAAAGCCGTAGCAGATGCCGAAGTAGGGAATCTGCCGTTCGCGCGCAATCTGCGCCGCGCGCACCATGCCGCCGGTGCCACGATCGCCGAATCCTCCTGGCACGAGGATGCCATCGGCGCCGTCGAGCAGCGATTCGCCGCCCTGTTCTTCGAGCGCCTCGGCTTCGATCCACTTGATGTGGACCTTCAGGCGATGCGGGAATCCGCCGTGATAGAGCGCCTCGTTCAGGCTCTTGTAGGAATCCTCATAGCCGACGTACTTGCCGACGACATGGATGGTGATCTCGTCGAGCGGGTTCTTGATGCGGCCGACGAGATCTTCCCAGTCCTTCATGTTGCGCTCGGTGTGCGGCAGGTGCAGCCGCTTGATCACCTGGCGATCGAGTCCTTCAGCACCGAGCACCAGCGGCACCTCGTAGATCGTCGAGACGTCCTTTGCGGTGATCACCGCGTCTTCGTCGACGTCGCAGAAGAGCGCGATCTTCCGCTTGATGTCCGAGTCGAGGAAGCGATCGGTGCGGCACAGCAGAATGTCCGGCTGAATGCCGATCGAGCGCAAATCGCGGACGCTGTGCTGCGTCGGCTTCGTCTTCAGCTCGCCGGCGGTGCCGATATACGGCACCAGCGTGAGGTGGATGTACAGGGTGTTGTCCCGGCCCACGTCCTGACGGAACTGGCGAATGGCTTCGAGGAACGGCAGGCTCTCGATGTCGCCGACGGTGCCGCCGATTTCGACGAGCGAGATATCGACCCCTCGTCCGGCAGCGCGAATCGCGTCCTTGATCTCGTTGGTGATGTGCGGAATGACCTGCACGGTGCGACCGAGATAGTCGCCCCGTCGCTCTTTCTGGATGACCGTCTGGTAGATCTTGCCGGTGGTCCAGTTCGAGTTCTTGCTGGTGAGCGTGTTGGTGAACCGCTCGTAATGACCCAGGTCGAGGTCCGTTTCGCCCCCGTCGTCGGTGACGTAGACCTCGCCGTGCTGGTAGGGACTCATCGTCCCGGGATCGACGTTGATGTACGGGTCGAACTTCTGGAGGTTCACCTTGTAGCCGTGTCCCTCGAGCAGCGCACCAATCGACGCCGCTGCCAGCCCCTTGCCCAGCGATGACACCACACCGCCGGTGACGAAGATGTACTTTGTGTCGCTCATGAATTGTGCCCGCCTGTGTTGGTCGTCATGTCGTCAGTTCGCCGTGGGCGCGGCCAGCAGCCGCCGCACATGCTCGAGATCGGCGGGCGTGTCGACGCCGATCGAGTCGTATGACGTTTCTACCGTCTTGATACGGATGCCATGTTCGAGCGCCCGCAGTTGTTCGAGGAACTCGGTGCGTTCGAGCGGTGTCGGCTCGAGCCCGGCCAGTACCAGCAGGGCCGTGCGCCGGTAGGCGTAGACGCCGACGTGGCGATAGCGGGGCGGCCAACCGTTCTGCGTGTCGCGCACGTGCGGAATCGGTGCGCGCGAAAAATACAACGCGAATCCGGCGCGGTCGAGCACGACCTTCACGACGTTGGGATTGGTGAACTCATCCTGGCGCTCGATGCGTTTGCAGAGCGTCGTCATGACGATCGAGGAATCAGAAAAGGGTGCGACGACTTCGGTGAGCGCCCGCGGATCGAGCAGCGGCTCGTCGCCCTGCACGTTGATCACGACATCGCAGCTCAGGGTGGTGGCAACCTCGGCCAGCCGGTCGGTGCCGGTCGCGTGATCGGGGCTGGTGAGCTGCACGCGGCCGCCGAAGCGGTGGACCGCGTTGGCGATTCGCAGGTCGTCGGTCGCGACAATCACCTGCGAGACGACAGGAGACGCCTCGGCACGCCGATACACGTGCTCAATCATCGGCTTGCCATCGATGTCAGCCAGTGCTTTTCCAGGGAGCCGTGTCGAGGCGAATCGAGCGGGAATGACGGCGACGATCTCGAGCGGAAGCTTCGTATCGACGGCAAAGCCAGTCGATGGAGGGTGCACGACGAATCATAGCACGCTCATTCTGGCGCGTGCTACGATCCGGACGACCTTGTCATGAACCTGAAGCGCACGTTGGGACTCGGCGTTGGCGGTGGAGCTGTCGCCGTCTGGATTGCGGCGGCCGCCACGTCGGTGTCGCCGCCCACGCCGATCGCGCCGCGCGTCGATGCGCGCGCCATCGAAAGCTCTGGCGCGGAACTCGCGGCCGAAATCACCAGGCTGCATGAACGTCTCCGTCCGTCAGCGACGCCGCTCCACACGCGCGATCTGTTTCAGTATGCCCCGCACGCCGCCGCAGTGTCCGCCCCACGGCAGTCACGGCCTGTCGGCGTCGAGGCTGCGGCGCCGATCGCGCCGGTGTTTGCGCTGACGTTGATCGGCATCGCGGAGGATGGTCCTGTCGATCATGTGGTCCGCACGGCGATTGTGTCTGGCCCCGGCGACCTCTATCTGGTCAAGGAAGGCGACACCCTCGCCTCGCGCTACCGTGTGGTGGCGATTGGTGCCGACGCCGTCGAACTTGGCGACGTCACCGATCAATCGTTGCGCCGGTTGACGCTGCGGTAGCGTCGCGCTGACGCGCAGGCGTCCGTCCGCATGTCGGTCGCGGTCATCATCAATCCAACATCAGGACCCGGAGGCCCGGACAAGGGGCATCGCAGAGCCACGCTCGCGGCGGACGTGCTGGCCAATGCCGGCGAAGACGTCGACATCACGGTGACCACCGCTCGTGGTCACGCCCGCGAACTCTCCGCGGCCGCAGTGAAACGCGGCGCACGCCTGGTGATCGCGTGGGGGGGCGACGGCACCATCAACGAAGTGGGCTCGGCGCTCACGTTCGGTCCGTCGGCACTGGGCATCGTCAGGTCGGGGTCGGGGAACAGTCTGGCGCGCGAACTGAAAGTGGCGCTGCGGCCGGAGCAGGCGCTGCGCGAAGCGTTACGCGCGACCCCTCGCACCATCGACGCCGGCGAGATCGATGGCCATCTGTTCTTCTGTGTCGCCGGTATCGGCTACGACGAACACATTGCCACCTGCTTCGAACACGACACGTCGGGACGCCGCGGATTCCTCACCTATCTTCGTCTGTCGTTGCGGGAGATCCTCAGCTACACGCCGTTGCCGTATACGGTCGGCGATCGGCGGATCGATCGCGGCATGTTGATCGCGATCGCCAACTCGGGTCAGTTCGGCAACGGCGCCGTGATCGCGCCCGACGCGAAAATCGACGACGGCAAACTCGATCTCGTGACGATGGATGAGCGGTCGCGGCGCGAAACAATGCTGGCGCTGCCGCGCCTGTATCTGGGAGGGTTGCGGCGCGTGCGCGGCGTCGAGATGCGGGCGGTGGAGCGGGTGACGATTGAGGGGCGGACGCCGATTCGCTTTCATGCCGACGGCGAGCCGAGAGCAGGAGGCACGCGGATCGACGTCCGCGTGCTCCCTGGAGCGCTACGCGTGGCTGTGCGGTAGTCTGACCAGCCAGGCGTTGGTGACCGCGCCAATCTTGCGGATGGCCTCGAGCGCCGCCGTCAACGCGCCCGCCTTGGTCGCGTCTTCATCGACGTTCACCACACCGACCGCGCCCTGGCCATTGCGGCCGAGCGCGAAGTTGGCGATGTTCACACCGTGCGTGCCGAGAATCGTGCCCACTTCACCGATGACACCCGGCTGATCGTCGTTGCAGACAATCAGCAGCGTGCCGGCCAGTGGCGCCTCGACATTGACGCCACGCACGGACACGAGCCGTGGGCTGTGGCCCTCGAACACCGTGCCCTCGGCCCAGCGGTCGTTGTCGCCCTGGTCGCTCGAGTGCAGCTTGAGCGACACCAGGCTGGTGTAGGTGCGCTGTCTGGTGCTGCGGGTTTCGATGATCTCGATGCCGCGTTCACGCGCAGCGGCGCGCGCATTGATCACCGAGACGCCGCCTTCGAGCACCGGACGAAGGACGCCGGCCGCGGCGCTGGCCGCAAGAATCTCTGCGGTGCGGCTTTCCGACAGGCCACCGTAATAGCGGAGCGAAATGCTCTCAACCCGCGCATCGCCCATCTGTGACACGACCGCCGCGAGGTTCTCTGAGAGCCGCATCCACGGCTGCAGACGCTGCAGTTCTTCCGGATGGACCGACGGGAAGTTGACCGCGTTGCGGACAATGCCCGACTTGAGGAAGTCGCGCACCGCACCGGCCGTATCGGTGCCGACGAGTTCCTGCGCTTCTTCGGTCGATGCCGCGATGTGCGGCGTGGCCACGACCTTGGCGAGTTGCGGCAGCGTCCAGTCGACCGGCGGTTCCTTCTGGAACACGTCGAGGCCGGCGCCACCAACAATGCCTGCTTCGATGGCACGCACCAGCGCCGCTTCGTCGATCAGTTCGCCGCGCGCGGTGTTGATGATGCGGATGCCCTTCTTCACCTTCTCGAAGCGTGCGTCGTTGAACAGGTTCTTGGTTTCGGGTGTCGACGGCAGGTGCAGCGTGATGTAGTCGCTCGCCATGCACAGTTCATCGAGCGTCATCAGCTCGACGCCGATCCCGGCGGCGATGTCGCGCGAGATGAAGGGGTCGTGCGCGACGATGCGCATGCCGAACGAGCGGGCACGCTGCGCCACTTCCTGGCCGATGCGGCCAAGGCCGGCAATGCCGAGCGTCTTGCCCTTCAGTTCGAAGCCGGCAAATTTCTTCTTTTCCCACTTGCCGGCTTTCATGGCCTGGTCAGCGGCTGGCACAGGGCGGGCGAGGGCGAGCATGAGGCCGACGGCGTGTTCGGCGACGCTGATGCTGTTGGCGCCAGGGGCGTTCACGACCAGGATGCCACGACCGGTGGCCGCCGGCATGTCGATGTTGTCAACGCCAGATCCGGCGCGGCCGATGATGCGCAGATTCGGCGCCGAGGCGAGCAGGTCTTTCGTGACCTTGGTCGCGCTGCGCACGATCAAGGCGTCAGCGTCGGCGAGGGCGGCGGCGAGCTCCGCGGGCGGCCGACCCGTCTTGGCGTCGACCTGCCAGCCTTCGGCACGGAGCAGGTCGAGTGCCGAGGCCGGCAGTTCGTCAGATACGACAACCTTCATTGAGACTTTCGAGCTGTCGGGGCGAGCGTTCTCAGATAGTTGACCACGTTCCATAAGTCTTCAGTCTTCATCCTAGAGGCGTAGCCCCGCATGCCAGTACCCTTGGAGCCGTCGCGGATCAGTGTGAATATTTCGCCGTCAGTTGCACCGTGCTTCCAGGACGCGTCAGCCAGGTCGGACGGCTTTGGATCCTTCATCGCCGCCGCCAGCTTGCCGTCGCCCTTGCCGGTGTCGCCGTGGCAGGTGGCGCACTGCGTATCGTATAGCTTCTTGCCGGCCGCGATCGACCCGGCAGTCGCTTTCATCGGATTCTTGATCGCCGCCGCCGCGTCGTGGTGATGTGCACCGGCGTCGTGCGTGCCGGCCGCCGGTTGGGCGGTGGCAGGTGTCTGCGGTGGTTGCGCGGCCGCCGTCGTTGTCCACGTGGCGGCCGCGAGAAGAGCCGTCGCCAGAGCGATCTGTGATCGCATCGAGTGAACCCTCCGTGCCTACAGTATATAATCCGGAGGTTTTGGTCGCTCGGAAGGGCGGCCGTGCTCGCCCTGCTGTGGTGCAAATCGCTAAATCATTCGAAATGCCGCGTGACAACGCGGTAAAAACGGACCCTTTTCCACAGAGTTTTCCACAGCTTCTGTGGACCTGCTGATGATGCGGCGGGGGAACTGACCTAAAAGAGAAACGCGAATCATGTCAAAGACCAGCGCACCGACGCCACCGGCAGGAGGCGCCGCGATCACGCGGCACCAGGGCCAGCTCGTCGTCCCCGATCATCCGATCATTCCGTTCATCGAAGGCGACGGCACCGGTCCAGATATCTGGCGCGCCAGCGTGCGGGTGCTCGATGCGGCAGTTGAGAAGGCGTATCACGGGAAGCGGAAGATTGCGTGGATGGAAGTCTACGCGGGCGAGAAGAGTTTCAAACAGTTCAATAACTGGCTGCCCGACGAAACCGTCGAGGCGTTCCGGCACTATCTGGTGGGCATCAAGGGACCGCTCACCACGCCGGTCGGCGGTGGCATCCGCTCACTGAACGTCGCGCTTCGTCAGATGCTCGACCTGTTTGTCTGCCTTCGTCCAGTGCGCTGGTACAAGGGCGTGCCGTCGCCGGTCCGCCATCCGGAAAAGGTCGACATGGTGATCTTCCGTGAAAACACGGAAGACATCTATGCCGGCATCGAGTACGCGGCGGGCACGCCGGAAGCGCAGAAGATTCTCGACTTCCTTGCCAAGGAGTTCCCGAAGGAGTTCAAGAAGATCCGCTTCGGCACGGCGCAGGCCACCAACGACTGGCAGGCGCAGCTCGAAGAGATCGGCGCGCCCAAGCGCCACACACCCGTGCAGGTGGGCATCGGCTTCAAGCCGATCAGCTATCTCGGTACCGAGCGCCTGGTCCACAGTGCCATCAGCTACGCCATTGCCAACAAGCGCAAGAACGTCACGCTGGTGCACAAGGGCAACATCATGAAGTTCACCGAAGGCGCATTCCGCGACTGGGGGTACGACGTCGCGAAACAGTTCTTCGGCGCGGTAGAAATCGACGGCGGTCCGTGGTGCCGGATTCCCGAAGGGAAGCCGGGCGCTGGCATGGTCATCAAGGACGCCATTGCCGACATCACGCTGCAGCAGATTCTGACGCGGCCTGAAGATTTCGACGTGATCGCCACGCCGAACCTGAACGGCGACTACCTGTCTGACGCGCTCGCTGCACAGGTCGGCGGCATCGGCATCGCGCCGGGCGGCAACATCAACGGCGTCACCGGTCATGCCGTCTTCGAAGCGACGCACGGCACCGCGCCGAAGTATGCCGACCAGGACAAGGTCAATCCAGGGTCGGTCGTGCTCTCGGGCGAGATGATGCTGCGCCACATGAAGTGGAATGAGGCCGCCGATCTGATCGTGAAGGGCATGGATGGCGCCATCGGCGCCAAGCAGGTCACCTACGATTTCGCGCGTTTGATGGACGGCGCGCGTGAACTGAAGACGTCGGAGTTCGCCGACGCGCTGATCAAGCACATGTAACAGGACATCGGAGATACCGTCAATGAATCGCAAAGTCACTGTAGTGGGCGGGGCCGGCAACGTCGGCGCCACCGTCGCCCGTTCGATTGCCGAAAAAGAACTGGCCGATGTCGTGATCGTCGACATCGCCGATCAGAAAGCCGCGGGCATTGCGCTCGATATTCTCGAGACCTGCCCGATCATCGGCTCAGACAGCCGCATCATCGGCGGTTCCGACTACTCGCACACCGCCAACTCCGACGTCGTCGTCATCACCTCTGGCGTGCCGCGCAAGCCGGGCATGAGCCGCGACGACCTCCTGAACGTCAACTTCGGCATCATGAAGGCGGTCACCGCCGAAGTGATCAAGTACTCGCCGAACGCGATCATCGTGCCGGTGGCGAACCCCCTCGACGCGATGTGCCAGGCGGTCTATCGCCTGAGCGGATTCCCGCGCGAACGCGTGATCGGCATGGCCGGCGTGCTCGACTCGGCGCGCATGAGCGCCTTCATCGCGATGGAACTCGGCGTCTCCGTGACCAACGTCAACTCGTTCGTGCTTGGCGGCCATGGCGACACCATGGTGCCGCTGCCGCGCTACTCGACGGTGGCGGGCATTCCGATCACGGAGCTGCTGTCGAAGGAGCGGATTGACGCCATCTGCGCCCGCACCGCCAATGGCGGCGCCGAGATCACGAAGCTGGTCGGCACGAGCGCCTGGTACGCGCCAGGTGCCGCGGCCGCCGAAATGGTGGAGGCGATCCTCAAGGACACCAAGAAGATCATGCCGTGCTCGGTGTTCCTGCAGGGCGAATACGGCATCCACGACCTGTTCGTCGGCGTGCCCGTGAAGCTCGGCGCCCGCGGCGTGGAGAAGATCATCGAGATCAAGCTCACGGCCGAGGAAGACGCCGCGTTGAAGAAGTCGGCGGGCGCGGTCAAGGAACTGACGGACATCATCAAGGTCTGACAGGAGTCTCAAGGCTCAGGGCTCTGGGCTTAGGGCTCACGGACGGTAGGCTTGAGTCTTCGGTCTTAAGTCTTAAGTCTTAGGTAAGGACGTCAAAGGGCGGGATCGGCAGTGGCCATCCCGCCCTTTGGTCTTCAGCATCCAGAATCCAGAATCCAGAATCCGGTCTCCGTCCCGTCCCTGTCCCCGTCCCGAGCCCCAAGTCCGCCAGCCCCCAGCCCCGGTATTTTCCTGTCCCTACGCCGTCGCCCTGTGTGAGAATCCCGGCCTCGA
>CADEEX010000005.1:0-8736 GCA_902826465.1 uncultured Acidobacteriota bacterium | reverse complement strand
CCCCGGTATTTTCCTGTCCCTACGCCGTCGCCCTGTGTGAGAATCCCGGCCTCGATTCAGATGTGAACCCCAACGCGGGAGGATTCCGATGCAGGGTAGGCCCGGTCGCTCAGCGCTCCTGTCGGTCGCCACGCTCTCGGTTGTCGGACTGTTGCTCGCCTCGGCCCCGTGGCCGGGGGGGCGCGTCGCCGGACAAGCCCCATCAGGCCAGCCCAGTACGCAGAAGGGCGAGTGGCCGCACTACAACGCAGACAACAAAGGCACGCGCTACTCGCCACTCGATCAGATCAACGGCGACAACTTCAACAAGCTCGAGATCGCCTGGCGATTCAAGACCGACAACTACGGCACGTTCCCCGAATTCAAACTCGAAGGGACGCCGATCATGATCGGCAACGTGCTCTACACGACCGCCGGCACCCGCCGGGCGGTGGTGGCACTCGATGCGCGCACCGGAGAAACCATCTGGGCGCACAGTCTGCGCGAAGGCAAACGCGCGGCGGTGTCTCCCCGCCAGCTCTCTGGCCGAGGGTTGTCGTACTGGACCGATGGCCGCGGCGACGACCGCGTCGTCTACGTGACTACCGGCTATCGGCTGGTGGAACTGAACGCCAAAACCGGCCAGCCAATCGCGTCGTTCGGCACCGACGGCATCCTCGATCTGAAGCAGGGCGTGGTCTACGGCAACCGTCAGCCGATCGACCTCGAAACCGGCGAGATCGGTGTGCACTCGACGCCGACGATCGTGCGCGACATGGTCATTGTCGGCTCGGCCTTCCGTGAGGGCGCGACCGTCCCCACGCACAACAACACCAAGGGGCTGGTGCGTGCATTCGACGTCCGTACCGGCAAGTTGATCTGGACGTTCAACACGATTCCGCGACCCGGCGAGTTCGGCAACGACAGCTGGGAGAACGATTCGTGGGCCGTCAACGGCAATACCGGCGTCTGGACGCAGATCAGCGTGGACGAGGAACTGGGGCTCGTCTACCTCCCGGTCGAATCGCCCTCGTCTGACTTCTACGGCGGGCATCGGCCGGGCAATAACCTGTTTGCCGAGAGCCTGGTCGCGGTCGATCTGCGGACCGGTCAACGGAAGTGGCACTACCAGTTCGTGCACCATCCGATCTGGAACTTCGACAACTGCTGTTCGTCGCTGCTGCTCGACATCAACGTCAACGGTCGTACGGTGAAGGCCGTGGCTCAGCCGAGCAAGCAGGGATACCTCTACGTCCTCGATCGCGCCACCGGTATTCCGGTCTGGCCGATCGAAGAACGCCCCGTGCCGGCGTCGGATGTGCCTGGTGAGAAAACGGCCGCGACGCAGCCGTTCCCGACCAAGCCGCCGGCCTACGCGCGTAACCTGCCGCGCATTCCTGACGACCTGATCGACTTCACGCCGGAACTGCGCGCGCAGGCGAACGAGCAGATCAAGCGATACAAGGTTGGAGGGTCGGTGTTCACGCCGCCGCTGCTCGGCAACATCAATGGCATTCTGGGCGCGGTCGGCTCCGGCACCGCCACCAACTGGCCCGGGTCTGCTGCCGATCCGGAAACGCACGTGGTCTACGCGCAGGCGGGCAACATGCCGAGCGCGCGCACCATCGTGGCGCCGCCGCCCGGGTTCTCGGACATTCGCTACGTGTCAGGACTCGGCGGCCGTGAGTTCCGCGTCGTGCTCGGTCCGGGCGATTGCTGCGCTGCCGATGGCGACCGGCGATCGCGTGAAGAGGCGCCGGCCGCAGCCGCGCCCGCGCCTGCGCCCGGCGCCGCGCCGGCCGCGGCTGGTGGTGGCGACGGCGGCGGATTGAACGTGCAGGGGCTGCCGATCTTCAAGCCGCCCTACGGCATCATTTCCGCCATCAATCTCGATCGTGGCGACATCATGTGGCAGACGCCGCACGGTGACACGCCAGACAACGTCCGCAACCACCCGCTGCTGCGCGGCTTGAACATTCCGAAGACCGGCCAGGCCGGCACGTCGGGCGTGGGACTGATGGTCACCAAGACGCTGGTCGTGATGGGCGACCCGCAGATCACGACCATGCCCGGACGTCCGCGGGGAGCGATGCTGCGCGCCTACGACAAGCAGAACGGCAGGGAAGTAGGCGCGGTGTGGATGCCGGCGATCCAGAGCGGTTCGCCGATGACCTACAGCGTTGGTGGCAAGCAATACATCGTCGTCGCCGTGAGCGGCGGCTCGTACACCGGCGAGTACCTGGCGTTCACGCTGCCGCAGGGGACGACGACGCAGTAGGGCTTAAGGCTCAAGGCTTAGGGCTCAGGGGAAATGGCGAAAGGCGAACGTCGAATGACAACTTCCGCACGGAAGTCGTCGTTCTTCGTTTGAACTTCGTCATTTCACCGCCGCTTTAGCGAAAACAATGCCGGGTCGCTATGTCGCGACTGTTGTCGGCGCTGCACGCCACGCAAGGTGCGGTGTCGAGGCGCAGAAACCGCTCGTCAAAGTGCAGACTAAGTCGTTTTCAATCAATCACTAACGGCCACAGTAAAACTGCAGGGCTCATTCCCCTGATCGACAGGGCCTATTCCCGAGCCACGCAGGGCTCATTCCGGATCGCCGCCCCCCTCATTCCGGCCAGCTTCCTGACCGGTTCTGAAGACGGCAGGGCTCATTCCCCAGATCGACAGGCCTCATTCCACACTCAGGCAGCCCCGCGTCCGCTCCGCCGCACCCCTCATTCCAAGGCGGGCAGGGGCCATTCCGGATCGGTGCCCTCCTCATTCCCCTGATCGACAGACCTCATTCCCGACCGCGACACCGATCCTTCTTCTGCTCGTCCCTCAACTTTAAGAACAAGCCGCGAAAGGGTTCGCGGTCGTCAACGAAGCGGTGAAGCAACTCCCGTTACCCGCCCCCAATATCTAGCGCCAGGGATCGGCGACGATACGCAGCTCGCCGCGCAGGGCCGGTGCCGTTCCGTAGCAATGGTGTTCGAACGTCACGTGCAATCGCAGAATCTTCTCGGCCCCGTTGTTGGAACCTGGCCCGTATATCACTTCGAGAATCCTGAACTTGTTGAGCGTTCCCTGGCCGCAACCGGCACCATTTCCGGAGATGCTGACAGAGGCGTTGCCGGCGCTCGTTTGTCCACCGGCATTCTCATACGTCCCGACTCCCGGTTTCGTTGGCCCAGGGCCTGCGAACGCGAGGGACCAGTTGTTGTTGTCGTCGCCGTCGATACTCACGCGCAGCTGCCAGGAATCAGTGGCTGGAGCAAACACGGCGTTGCGTATGGTGTAGCTGCGGCTCTGGCCATTCAAGAGCCGCTCACCCACGTCACTCGTCATCGTCAGGAAAGAGGTCGGCGTCGCTGGCGGGGCCGGGAGTGAGGCCGGTGTGACGCTCGTCGAACCGCCGGCGTCGATCCAGAGGTCGGCGTTGAGCGCGGTCGACTTGTTGTCGCAATGCTGCTCCACCACGACATGCAGGCGCTGAATGACGTCGTTGCTGACGACCAGTTCGGCGATGAGGAAGCGACCGGCGCTATCGCCACAGCCGCGGCTGTTTCCGCCCACGCTCATTCCTGGAGACGATCCGTGGAAGCGATGTCGCAGCAGGAGACACCGCTGTGGCACACGCGGTACCCGCGGCTTGCGTCAGGGAAATGGTCACACCGGCGATCGTCACCGTACCGGTCCGTATCGCTCCGCCGTTGGGCGTGACCTGTATGTTGGCCTGACCGCTGTCGGTGCCAGACGAGGGGGACGCAGGCCGGCCTGCGACACTGTCCGCGTTTCACCGGCGACGATGAACGTGCCGACGCGGGCGGCGCCGCTATTCGGCGCGACGCGGACCCGCACGGTGCCGTTGCCCGTGCCGCTGCCCCCGGAGGCGATCTCCACAAATGACGAACTGCTCAACGCTGTCCACGCGCAGCCGGTGCCGGTCGTGACCGTAATGTCGACCGTTGTGCCTCCGGCGGGCGGCCTGCGGAGAGCGCCGGTTGCCCAAGAAGTCGTGGCCCACGTCTACAGCCGCAAACGGTGAGCGTAAGCGGTGCTGGCAGGCGGATTGCTAGCGATCGCCTGCGTTCTGCGCGCGGCGGTCCGCGAGGAGCGGAGCGCCCGGCGATTCCAACCGCCCAGCTGCGGCGCATGCCGGACAAGAGTGTTCATGTCCCATCGCCAGCGTTCGCGCGGGGTTTCTAAAAACCGCTGGAGAAACCGAATAACGTTCAATGACCAACAAGGAAACGGGAAGTGACGAAGGGCGAACGGCAAAAGACGAAGGATGAAGTGGGTGCATGACGACTTCCGCACAGAGATCGTCCTTCTTCGTTCTTAGTGCGTCATTGTTCGTCGTTACCACTTCGTCATTGTCTCTTCTTGATAGTCCGTCGCACGACGTGTGCGTGATTGACGACCTCGAGCGGCGGAGTCATAGTCCGGGTAATGAAGAACGCGCTCCGAGCGGCCCTGTGCGGAGCGCTGGTTGCCGCTGGCGTGGTCGCGCTTGCGTGCCAGGCACAGCCTCCCGCCGTGCCGGCTCTCCGAGACAGACCGGTGGGACCGCCGACGTTCCCGAACGACGTTCTTTCCTTTGGCTGCCGAGCGTCGCGGGCGCGCGCGCACAGAACACAACCGTGGGTCTATCACTCTGAGCGTGCGCAAAGGCTCCTTGGACAGGGGGGCCACCTGATTGGCTGCGAGGCCTACGGTCTCGACCGATTCAGACACTCCGACGATCCGATCTTGCAGGCCGACCAGATCGTGCGCGAGGCGGAGTCAGCCGCGGCCAATCAAACTGGAATGGGGCAAGGGGCGCCAGAAGCGCTCCTAAGCTTGATGCGATCGGCGTACGAGCACGCTGCGAAGGCGTATTCGGCGTATGGCGCGGCACATCGCTCCGCGACCCATGCGGCTCGAGCGAAGACGCTCGCGGCGAAGGCAAGAGAGCAGGCGGGCAGGGCTGACAAGGCCGTCGATCTGCGGACGCCGTTGATGGCCGCTGTGCTCGGCAACGACCTGTCCGCCGCGGCGAAGCTGATCGTTGACGGGGCCGACGTCAACGCCACGGATACAGACCATACGTCGGCATTGCGGCTGGCCGTTGTTGCGTCGAGAACGGAGATCGTGGAACTCCTGCTGTATCGAGGTGCGAAAGCTGATGAGCCCGACGAAGAGGGTGTGACCGCCTTGATGGATGCCTGTTCGATGGGGCGAACAGACGTTGCGTTACTGCTCCTGGAGAACGGGGCCGTCCTCAACGCAAGGGCGGCTGATGGGTTGACGCCGCTCCTGAACGCTGCCGGCGGTCTGGCACTTGGACGACACGCCGACACACGCCGAGAGCTGATTCGATTGCTCGTCACCAGAGGCGCCGATGTGAACGCATCGGACTGGGAGGGAAGGACTCCGCTGCTCGCCGCCGTCCGCGAGGCGAACCCGGAGACGGTGCGATTGCTCGTGTCGGCAGGAGCCGATGTGAACGCCGCTGACGCCAAGGGCGACACGCCGCTCATGGGAGCTGTCGAGCGCGACAGCATTGCGAGTGTTCGACTCTTGCTAGAGCACCGGGCCGCGACGAACGCACGAAACGCGCACGGCCTGAGCGCGCTGAGTCTCGCCGTACGCAAGGGATACCGAGAGGGCGTCGAGATCGCCCTTCTGCTGCTGAATGCCGGCGCCGACGCCAATCTCGCGGACCCGACGTCCAATTTCACCCCGCTGATGTGGGCTGAAGGTTTCAATTACAAGCGGCAGGAACCGTACGGCGAGTCCGCTCACGCCATCGTCGCTGTGTTGCTAGAGCGCGGCGCCGATCCCAACGCGCCCACGACGTGGGGACTGACACCACTAATGATCGCCGCTGAGAAAGGCGGACCAGACGACGTCAGCTTCGTGGACGAATTAGTGAAGGCGGGTGCGGATGTGCACGCAGCCGACAAGGACGGAAAGACCGCGCTGATGGCCGCGGCTGAACGCGGCCACGTGGGCAAGGTGCGCGTGCTGCTCGCTCACGGAGCGCGCGCCGATGCCAATGATGAGCGCGGTCGGACTGCGCTGCAGTACGCGAGACCGTTCAGAGATATCGGAGACGATCCACCCTATTGTTACGACTCGCAGGACAGCGACACGTCTGAGCGGCTTAACGACTGCGAGGGAACGCGGCAAAGCCTCCGGCAGGCGCTCGACGCCCAAAGCGCCAGGCCCCGGGTAAATGACAGCGGACGAAGACGGTAGGAACGTTCAAGGCCTTCTTCGTTCCTGCTTCGTCACTTCGAGCGTCGCTATGCGCCGGTGAGCGCCGCCTTGGCGAACTCGCGCGTCATGCGCGCGATGTTCGAGATCGAAATCTCTTTCGGGCACACCGCTTCGCATTCCCCTTCGTTCGAACAGCTGCCGAAGCCTTCGCTGTCGGCCTGCGCCACCATCGCCAGCACGCGGGCGCGGCGTTCAACCTGCCCCTGAGGCAGCAATGCCAGGTGCGATACCTTCGCGCTCATGAACAGGTGCGCTGAGGCGTTCTTGCACGCGGCGACGCAGGCCCCGCAGCCGATGCACGCGGCCGAGTCCATCGCCGCGTCGGCGGCCACCTTCGGCACCGGGATCGCGTTACCATCGGGCGCGCCGCCGCAGTTCACCGACACATAGCCGCCGGCGGCGATGATCCGATCGAACGCGCTGCGGTCGACGATCAGATCTTTGACGACCGGGAACGCCTTGGCGCGCCACGGTTCAATGGTGACGGTTTCACCGTCGCGGAAGCGCCGCATGTGCAGCTGGCACACCGTGGTGCCGCGATCGGGTCCGTGCGGCACGCCGTCAACGACGAGGCTGCAGGTGCCGCAGATGCCTTCACGACAGTCGGAGTCGAAGGCGATGGCGTCTTCGCCCTTCTTCGTCAGCGATTCGTTGACGACGTCGAGCATCTCGAGAAACGACATGTCAGGCGAGACGTGCTCGGCGACGTAGTCGACGAGCTTGCCCGGGTTCGTCGGTCCGGCCTGACGCCAGATTTTCAGATTCAGTCTCACGATGGATCCTCGCTTAAGCCTTGAGTCCTAAGCCTTGAGCCTTACTTGTAGCTCCGCTGCGTCGGATGCACTTCTTCGAACTCGAGCGATTCCTTGTGCAGTGCGGGTCTTTGGCCGACGCCCTTGAACTCCCACGCCGCCACGTATGAGAAATTCTCGTCGTCGCGGAGCGCTTCGCCATCGGGCGTCTGGCTCTCCTCGCGGAAATGTCCGCCGCACGACTCCTTGCGTTCGCGCGCATCGAGGGCCAGCAGCTCAGCGAACTCGAGGTAGTCGGCGACGCGGCCGGCGTACTCGAGACTCTGATTGAGGTTGTCCTGCGCACCAGGCACGGACACCGAGTGCCAGAACTCTTCGCGCAGTTTGGGGATCTTCGTCAGCGCGCGCGCCAGACTCTCATCGGTCCGTGCCATGCCGACGTCGTCCCACATGATGCGGCCCAGTTCGCGGTGAATCTCGCCGATGCCGCGGTTGCCCTTCACCGCCAGCAGCGTGTTGATGCGCTGCTGCACGCTGTTGGCCGCTTCCTTGAACGCGTCGTGATCGGTCGACACCTTGGGCAGCGTCGTGCTCGCGAGGTAGTGGCCAATCGTGTAGGGGATCACGAAATAGCCGTCGGCCAGCCCCTGCATCAGCGCGCTGGCGCCCAGACGGTTGGCACCGTGATCGGAGAAGTTCGCTTCACCGAGCACGTGCAGGCCGGGAAGCGTGCTCATCAGGTTGTAGTCGACCCACAGTCCGCCCATCGTGTAGTGGATGGCCGGGTAGATGCGCATCGGCACCTTGTACGGATCCTCGTCGGTGATCTTTTCGTACATCTGGAAGAGGTTGCCGTACTTCTCCTTGATGACGTCCGGTCCGACCCGCGTGATCGCGTCCTTGAAGTCGAGATACACCGAGAGGCCGCTGTCGCCAACGCCGAGCCCGCTGTCACAGGCTTCCTTGGCGTTGCGCGAGGCGACGTCGCGAGGGACCAGGTTGCCAAAGCTCGGATACTTTCGTTCGAGGTAGTAGTCGCGGTCCTGTTCCGGAATCTGATCCGGTGGCCGCTTGTCGCCCTTCTGCTTCGGTACCCACACGCGGCCGTCGTTGCGCAGGCTCTCGCTCATGAGCGTCAGCTTCGACTGGTGATCGCCGCTGACCGGAATACAGGTCGGGTGAATCTGTGTGAAGCAGGGATTGGCAAACAGCGCGCCGCGCTTGTGCGCGCGCCATGCGGCCGTCACGTTCGAGTTCACGGCGTTCGTCGACAGGTAGTACACGGTGCCGTAGCCGCCGGTGGCGAGGATGACGGCGTCGGCGGCGTACTTCTCGATGGCGCCGGTCGTGAGGTTGCGCACGATGATCCCGCGCGCCTTGCCGTCGATCATCACCACGTCGAGCATTTCGCGGCGGGCGAAGATCGTGACGCTCTTCTGGTGCGCCTGCCGCATCAGCGATTGATAGGCGCCGATGAGCAGCTGTTGTCCGGTCTGTCCACGGGCGTAGAACGTGCGCGACACCTGCGCGCCGCCGAACGAGCGGTTGTCGAGCAGGCCGCCGTATTCACGCGCGAACGGCACGCCCTGGGCCACGCACTGGTCGATGATGTTGACGCTCGTCTGCGCGAGCCGGTAAACGTTCGCTTCACGCGAGCGATAGTCGCCGCCCTTCACCGTGTCGTAGAAGAGGCGATAGACACTGTCGCCGTCGTTCTGGTAGTTCTTGGCGGCGTTGATGCCGCCCTGGGCGGCGA
>CADEEX010000004.1 GCA_902826465.1 uncultured Acidobacteriota bacterium | reverse complement strand
TAGGCGACCGAGCCGACCAGAAATAATCCCACCGCCAGCAGCGTCGTCGCCACCAGAAGAACGCCGAGTCTGTGAAAGGCAGGAATCGTCACAATGGCCTTAATTGTAGAAGGTCCATCCGCCTTTGGCGACTGCGGCGTCTGCCAGCTGCCGGCGCAGCGTGGCGGTGTCGATGGGCATCTGTTTGAACAACCGCTTGAAGCCCGCGAGCATTGTTCTCAGAGCGTCGCCCTGCACCATGGCCGCCAGCGCCTGTCGTCCAGACGTTTCGATGCGCACCGCCGCGTCGTTGATGAAGACACGGGCCGCCGCTTCATGGAGCGTCGCCTTGCCGCCACCGTGCGCCGCCGCAGCGCGGAGCCACGCACTCTCGGCAGAGTAGACGTCGATCAGCATGTCAGCAAGATGCATCAGTACCTCCTGATGTTCCGCGAGCGCTTCGCGATACGTCTGCATCGCCACGCCGAGCACCATCAGTGCAGCTTTCTTGCTCGAGGCGATGGTCTGTCCCTCTGTGGCGAGGGGGCCACTGCCACCTGACGACAACGCGGGCGGACCGAGCAGTTCGTCCTGGAGCGCTCGTGCGGCAGCAATGATGCCGATGTCCCCCTTGACCGCCCGCTTGGCGAGAATGCCAGGAATCAGCAGACGGTTGATTTCGTTGGTGCCCTCGAAGATTCGGTTCACCCGTGCGTCCCGGTAGTGGCGCTCCGCCGGGTAGTCGTGCACGTAGCCGTTGCCGCCGTGAATCTGGATGTTCTCGTCGAGCACGAAGTCGATCGCTTCGCTACCCGCGACTTTGGCGATCGAGGCCTCGATCGCGAATTCTTCGAACGCCGCCAGCGTGACCGCCTGGTCCGCCGGATCGTGCGGCGTGCCACTGATGCGCGATTCGATCACGCCGATCGTCCGGTAGACAAGACTCTCGGCGGCGTAGGTTCTCGCGACCATTTCGCCAATTTTGTGCTTGATGGCGCCGAACGAGGCGATCGCCTGGCCGAACTGCCGTCGTTCGGCCGCGTAGCGGGCCGATTCGCCAATCGCCGAGCGCGCACCGCCGACGCACATTGCGCCCAGCTTGAAGCGCGCAAAGTTCAGCACGTTGAATGCGATGCGATGCCCCTTGCCGACCTCGCCGAGCAGGTTCTCCGCCGGCACGCGCACGTCCTGGAACAGAACGGGCGTGGTCGATGAGCCATGCAGGCCCATCTTGTGTTCTTCCTGGCCGCTCGAGACGCCAGGAAACGCGCGCTCGACAATGAATGCGCTGAAGAGCTCGCCGTCGACCTTGGCAAACACGATGAAGATGTCGGCGAAGCCGCCATTCGTGATCCACGACTTCTCGCCGTTCAACACGAAACTGCCGTCGGCCTGACGGGTGGCACGGGTTCTGGCCCCCAGTGCGTCTGACCCCGAGCCGGGCTCACTGAGGCAATACGCGCCGACGAGCTCCGCGGAGAGGATGCGGGGCAGGTATCGTTGTTTCTGCGCCTCGGTGCCAAAGAGCACCAGTGGTAGCGCCGTGAGGTTCGACTGTGCCCCGAAGGTCGGGCCGAACGAGGCCGCGGTCGAGATGCGCTCGCTCACGAGCAGCGACGAAATCTTGTCGAGATCGGCGCCGCCGTAGGCCTCGGCGGAGTCGACGCCGATCAATCCGAGCTCACCGCAGCGTTGCAGCAGCCGGCGCGAGAGCGCCCAGTCCTTGGCCTCGAGCCGATCGAGTACCGGCAGCACTTCCTGCTCAACGAAGTCTGTCACGGTGCGTGCGACCAGGCGGTGATCGTCGGACAGGCGCTCGGGCGTGAAGACGGTGGCGTAATCGGTTGGTTGGAGCAGCCACTCGCCGCCGCGAGGCGTCACTGAGGTGGAAGGGGTGGTCATGTCGCACTCTCCACGGGAAAACTACAGCCGCTCGAAGATGCCGGCAGCGCCCATGCCGCCACCGACGCACATCGAGACGATGCCGTAACGCCCGTTCCGTCGTTTCAACTCCGCAAGCAGCGTGGCGGTCAGCTTGGCCCCCGTGCATCCAAGGGGATGTCCGAGCGCGATCGCACCGCCATTGACGTTCAGCCGATCGGGATCGATCGGCAATTCCTTGAGGCACGCCAGCACCTGCGCCGCGAACGCTTCATTCAGTTCGACGAGGTCAATCTGATCGAGTGTCAATCCGGCGATCTTCAACGCCTTACGGATCGCGGGCACCGGCCCGATACCGAAACGTTCTGGCTCTACTCCTGCCGTCGCGAACGCGACGAGGCGGGCGAGGGGCTGCAGCCCACAGGCCTTCGCGATTGCGGCAGAAGTGACGACCACCGCCGCAGCCCCGTCGCTGGTCTGCGACGAGTTGCCCGCGGTCACGCTCCCTTTGACATGAAACGCCGGCTTCAACTTCGCGAGCGCGTCAGACGTCGAATCGCGACGCGGCCCCTCGTCGGTGGTCACAAGGCGTTCGGTGACGTGGCCCGTGCCGGCGTCCACGATGCGTGCGGTCACCGGCACGATCTCGTCGATGAACCGTCCGGCGTCGATGGCCGCCAACGCGCGCTGGTGGCTGCGCAGGGCGAACTCGTCCTGGGCCTCGCGCGAGATACCCGCTTCGCGCGCATGGTTCTCGGCGACCAGGCCTGTGGTCAGATAGACGTCGGGATAGCGCTGTACCAACGACGGATTCGGCGCGACCGTGTGGCCACCCATCGGAATCAGGCTCATCGACTCCGTTCCGCCAGCGATGATTGCCGATGCTGATCCGCAGATGATGCGCTCCACGGCAAAGGCAATGGCCTGGAGACCCGACGAGCAGAACCGGTTGACCGTCACCGCCGAGGCCGTGACCGGCACTCCCGCACGCAGGCTGGCGATGCGGGCGACGTTCAGTCCCTGCTCGGCCTCCGGCATCGCGCATCCGAGGATCACGTCGTCGATCGCCGCGGGGTCGAGTCCTGGCGCGCGCTTCAACGCCTCGGCGATGACAATCGCGGCCAGTTCGTCCGGGCGCGTGCCGCGAAGAACGCCGTTCGGCGCCTTGCCGACCGGCGTCCGCACGGCGGAAACAATGACGGCGTCCTGGATCATGACGTCCAATCTCCCAGCAGGTCTTCCACTGCGTCGGCGACCTGGCTCACCTTGCCGTCGAAGAGGTGATCCGATCCCTCGATGATGACCAGTTCCTTCGGATCGACCGCGTGCGCGTAGAACCGACGGATGTCCTTTTCGCTGCAGATTTCGTCGAACTCACCGTGAATGAAGAACTTTGGTTTGCTGCTCGCTGCCACCGCAGCGTAGTCGTACTTGTTGACCGGCATGGCGACGCCCAGCAACAGCGAGACGCGCGAGTCTTCGGCGCCGACGGTGAGCCCGACCCATGATCCGAACGACATCCCGGCCGCCCACAGCGGGGTGCCTGGATAGCGCTCGTGCATGAAGTCGAGCGCCGCTCGGAAGTCTTCCATTTCACCCCGGCCCTCGTCGTACTGGCCAGCGCTCTTGCCGACGCCGCGGCAATTGAAACGGAGCACGACGCAGCCGATGCGCGCCAGCGCCTTGGCCGATTGAAACACCGTCTTGGTGTGCATGGTGCCGCCAAACTGCGGATGCGGATGATTGAAGACCACGGCTGCGCGGATCGTTCCATTCGCACCCGATTGCCCCGTTCCTTCCGCCGAGATGCCGGACTCTGACGGTTCGTCGAGCAGAACTTCGAGGCGGCCGGCCGGCCCCTGAATCTCACGCAGCACTGTCATGGCTACCCTGTGCGACCCCGGAAAGAAAATCGTGAACCTGGCGCGCGAACTCGCGCGGACGGGTGGCGAAGCCAAGATGGCCCGTGGCGGCCAGCGTGGCTTCGCGTGCACCGCGAATCGCGGTGAGGTAATCGCGCGTCCCGCCGACATCGACGACGTGATCGAGCGACGCCTCTCCGTGCATGACGAGCGTCGGACACGAGATCGCCACGGCATCAGCCGTGCGGTCGTACGCGCCAATCAGCCGTGCCCGCACGGCCATCCGTACCGGCGATCCCGGGGCCGAGAGCACGGCGCCAAGATAGCGCCGGAGAAAGCGGCCGCGTTCGGCCGTGTCGCGCGGCATCGCCGAGAGTTCGCGTTGCAGCCTCAGGGCGGCTTCGACGAGAAACAGCGGACCGAAGACGAGCGGGTGCCTGGCAAAGAAGTCGTGACGTGGCCGCAGGTGCCAGCGGGGGCCGGGCGCTGAGATCAGCACCAGCGAAGAAACGCGCTCGGGCGCGCGTGCGGCAAAACGCAGCGCCACGAGGCCGCCAAAGGAGATGCCGCACACTGCGGCGCAGCGCAGGCCCCGGCTGTCGAGCGCCAGGGCGATCTGATCGGCAAAGCCGTCCATGCCGGGCCGCATGTCGCAGCGCGCGGTCGGCTCGTCACCGAGCGAGAACGTGAGCACGCGGTAGCGCTCGGCCAGTGCGTCCACAGCGGCGCCGACCCATTCCCAGCGCCCCTGGATGCCTGGCACGATCACGAGCGGCTCGCCGTGTCCCCGTTCGATGATGTGCAAGGGTTTCGCCCCTAGTTTCGCAGCGGCTTGCCGGTCTTGAGCGTGTGCTGCATCCGCTCGAGCGTGCGGCGTTCCCCACACAGCTTCAGAAACGCTTCCCGCTCGAGGTCGAGCAGGTGTGCTTCGCTGACGGCCGAGGCATGGGGCAAGGAGCCACCGGCGACGATGTGCGCCAGGGCGCGGCCGATGACGACGTCGTGGTCGCTGATCCGGCCGGCGCGCCACGCGAGGTGGACGCCAAGCTGGAGCGCGGCTTCGACGCTCTCGCCTCCGACAGGGATCGGCTGAGGCGCTGGCGGCATATAGCCGGTCCGCGCGCGATCAAGCGCAATCGTCTTGGCGTCTGCGACCAGGCGTTCGCGATTCATGGTGATGCTGTCGCAGTCGCGGAGATAACCGAGCTGGCGTGCGTGAGGAGCGCTGGTCGAGACCTTCGCCAGTGCGATCGTTTCGAACACTGCCTGCGACGCCGCCAGCGGATGCGTCCCGGGCCCCGCCAGATGCATCGCGCGCGCCAGCATCTCCTTGGTGCCGCCGCCAGCCGGAATCAAACCGACACCGACTTCGATCAACCCCATGTAGGTCTCGCCCGCCGCCTGGACGCGGTCGCCGTGCAGCGCGATTTCGCACCCACCGCCGAACGTCATTCCGCCAGCGGCGATGACGACCGGCACCGCTGCATAGCGCAGCGCCAGGTTCATCTGCTGGAATGTCCGGATCATCAGGTCGATCTCGTCCCAGTTGCCTTCCTGCGCCTCGAGCAGCAGGAGCATCAGGTTGGCGCCCGCTGAGAAGTCCGGTGCCTCCGTCCCGATGACCAACGCGGAGAAGTTGGCGGCCGCCTCCCGAACGCCGCCCACGACCATCTCGACGGTGTCACCGCCGATGGTGTTCAGCTTCGAGTGGAATTCGACGGCCAGGACGCCGTCACCGAGGTCGACGAGGCTGGCGCCAGCGTTGCGCCGAACCACGCGGTCCTGGTCGCGCGCGCTGCGCAGCAACTGCAGGCCAGGCCTGGGCGAGATGGGTGTTGAGCGCAGCTGATTGCGGCCGCGGTCGATCGCCTGCTGCACGAGCGCGGGCACGGCCGTCTGACCCGCCGCCGCCATCACTTCGCGCAGGCCGATCGCGTCCCACATTTCGAACGGGCCGATGTCCCAGCCGAACCCCCAGCGCATGGCCCGATCGACATCGTCGATCGAGCGTGCCACCAGCGGGGCGATGTCGGCCGCATACACCAGCGTCGGTGCGAGCGTCGTGCGCAGGAAGGCGCCCACCCGGTCGTGGCCGTTGAACAGTGTCTTCAGTCGCACTCCGACGTCGTCGACACCCTTGACGGCGTCCAGGGCGGGCAGACGTGGCGGCTGCTTCGCCCGGTACGACAGCGTGGCGGGGTCAAGCGTCAGGATATCGGCGCCTTCGCGTCGGTAGAAGCCGCGCCCCGATTTCTCGCCGAGCGCGCCCTGCGCGAGCAGCGCGGTGATCAGCGGTGGAACGACGAAGGCACGCGCGGGATCGGTCCCGCCCAATCGCTCCGACAGATCGCGAATGACGTGTCCGAGTACGTCGAGGCCCGCGATGTCCATCGTGCGGAACGTGGCGCTCCTGGGGCGTCCCAGCGCCGGCCCTGTGATGGCGTCGATCTCTTCGATGGTGTAGTCGCTGACAGCGAGCGCGTCGAGCATCCGGATCAGTCCGAAGATGCCGATCCTGTTGGCAATGAACCCCGGTGTGTCGTTCGCGACGACGACGCCTTTGCCGAGGTGGAAGTCGGCGAACGCCGAGATCCGTTCGACAACCGTCGCATCAGTGTCTGGTGTCGGGATGACCTCGAGCAGCTTCAGATATCGCGGCGGATTGAAAAAGTGCGTCCCGAGAAAGTGCCGCCGGAACTCGACGCTGCGCCCGTCGGCGATGGCTGCGATCGGAATGCCCGACGTGTTCGACGACACGATCGCGCCTGGGGCCCGCACCGCCTCGACCCGTTCGAACAGGCTGCGCTTGACGTCGAGTCGCTCGACGACCGCTTCGACGATCCAGTCAGCGTTCGCGATCAGGCCGAGGTCGTCGGCGAAGCCGCCGGTCGCTATGAGCGTGCTCGCGTGTCGGGTGAAGAACGGGTCTGGTTTGAGTGCCGCCGCGCGTTTCAGCCCGTCGCGCGCCGCGTCGCGGGTGACGTCGAGCAGGACGACGGGAATGCCGGCGTTGGCCAGGTGTGCCGCGATCTGCGCGCCCATCGTGCCAGCGCCAAGTACTGCCGCCGATCGAACGGGGGTGCCGCGATTCATCGACACCGTTTCAGTACTTCGCCGTATCGAGGATGGCTTCGAGGATGTCCGAGGCCTGAGGCAGGATGGCCTCTTCGAGGTCCGGGGAGTAGGCGACCGGTGTGTCGAGCGCGGCGACGCGCCGTACCGGCGCGTCGAGATACTCGAACAGCTCTCCGGCGATGCGTGCGGCGATCTCGGCGCCGAATCCGCAGGTCAAGGTGTCTTCGTGGGCGATGACGACCTTGCTGATGCGCTTGACGTGCGTGGCGATGCTCTCCCAGTCGTACGGCGCAATCGTCCGCAGATCGAGCACGGCCGCCTGCGCGCCAAGCTTCTCGGCGTGATGCGCCGCCAGCAGCGTGCGCTGAACCAGGGCACCCCAGGTGACGACGAGTACGTCGGTGCCTTCGCGACGCAGCGCCGCCTGCCCGAAGGGCAGCGTGTAGTCGGGCCCAGGGTAGGGGGTCCGGTTGTACGTTTGACGGTACAGGTGCTTGTGTTCGAGAAACAGCACCGGATCGTCGCAGCGAATCGACGTGCGCAGCAACCCGGCGGCGTCGGCGGCGTTCGACGGGTAAGCGATGCGGATCCCGGGGCAGTGCGCGAAGATGCTCTCGCCCGACTGGCTGTGGTACGGACCGCCGCCACGGAGGTAACCGCCAATCGGCACGCGAATCACCATCGGGCATGACCAGTGATTGCCCGATCGATAGCGCATCATCGCCATCTCGTTCCTGATCTGCATCATCGCCGGCCAGATGTAGTCGAAGAACTGAATCTCGACCACCGGCTTGATGCCGCGCGTCGCCATCCCAACGGCGCGCCCGATGATGCAGGCTTCAGCAATTGGCGCGTTGAACACCCGATCGTCGCCGAACTGGCGCTGCAGGCCGTGAGTGACCTTGAAGACGCCACCCTTGCCCTTCACGGTCGCAAGCGCGGCGCTGCGGCTCGCGTCGGCAACGTCTTCGCCGAAGACGACGATGCGCGGATTGCGCGCCATTTCGTCCTTGAGGGTCCGGTTGATGGCATCGACCATCGTCTCGGGTGTGCCCGTGGTGTTCGCCGTGGCGTCGAAGGCGGCGCTGGTCGGATCGACCGTCGGCGAGAACACGAAGTGAGACGCCGTGTGCTTCGCCGGCTTCGGCGCCTTGAGGGCGGCCTGCGCCGCGTCATCGACTTCGCGCTCGACAACCGCCGCGATCGCCGCGAGGTCGCCGGTCGTGGCCAATCCCTCGGCCATAAGGAATTCGCCGAAGCGTTTGATCGGATCGCGCAGTGATTCGGCAGCCCGCTCGGCTTCGGTCTTGTAGAACCTCTCGTCGTCAGACAATGAGTGCGAGTACGGGCGTACACAGTGCGCGTGGACGAAGGCCGGCCCCTTGCGGGCACGGGCGTACGCCACGGCGCTACGCATGGCGCGCAGGCTGTCGAGGAAGTCGGTGCCGTCCGCCGTCTCGACATGAAGGCCGGGGAACGCGCGAACGATCTTCGAGATATCGCCGCCTGCGGTTTCTACTTCTACTGGGACCGAAATCGCGTAGCCGTTGTCCTCGACAAGGAATACGACCGGCAGCAGCCGGTTCGCCGAGACGTTGAGCGCTTCCCAGAACTCGCCCTCGCTCGTTGATCCCTCCCCAAGCGAGGTGAACACCACCTCGTCGTCGTGGAAGCGCGAGGCGCGGTCTTCGATGTCAGTGAGGCGTTGATAGAGCACGCCAGCTTCGGCGGCGCCGACGGCGTGTAGCACCTGTGTGGCCGTGGCGCTGGAGCCCGAGACCAGGTGCTTCGTTGTGTCGCCCCAGTGGGACGGCATTTGCCGCCCGGCATTGCTCGGGTCGGTGGCCGCGCCGACGGAGGCCAGCAGCATGTCGAGGGGGGTGACGCCGAGCGTCAGGGCCAGGGCGCGGTCTCGGTAGTACGGGTGGAACCAGTCGTAGCCGGGCCGGAGCGTCATGCCGGCCGCGATCTGAATGGCTTCGTGTCCCGCTCCACTGATCTGGAAGAACGCCAGGCTCTGGTTCTTGAGCTGGATCTCTTTGTCGTCGACTTTTCGCGACCGGACCATGCCGCGATAGACGTCGAGAAGCGCGTCGCGCGAGAGACCTAGGAACTGCGAGTCTGCGGGCGTTGAAGCGGTAACCTGTTCACCGTGGAGGACGGTGCCCTTCATCCGTCTGGGATTCTATAGCATCCCGTGCGAATGAGATATCCTCGTTCGCCAATGACACCCGCCGCCGTGCGATTGCATCGATGGGATGAGATCGCGCTTGAAAAGGTCACCGAAATGCTGTCGCGCAAGGTGGTGACCGGCGAGCGCGAGATGCTGGTGCAGAGCTACGTGAAGCGCGGCTGCCTGGTGCCGCTGCACGCGCACGACAGCGAACAGATGACCTACGTGCTGCAGGGCGCGCTCAAGTTCGTGGTGGCCGGCGAAGAGATTACGGTGCGGGAAGGCGAAGTCCTGCACATTCCTGCAGGCGTGGCGCACCAGGCCGAGGCGCTCGAAGACACCTTCGAACTCGATGTATTCAGCCCCCCTCGCACGTCCTGGAGTCTGGCTGCCGCTGAGGCCGACGTCTAGTTCTCAGATCCTGCCAGCGGGACCACCAGGGTGCCGCGCCACACCGGGCGCGGTCAGTGGACGCGCTGATTCCATCCGCCCGAGCGCCGGCCGTCGCCGCGGCCGCCTTCGTAGACGTCGAACTTCTTCCGCACACGGTGCATCTTCCAGCGCAGGTACCAGTACTTGGCTTCGGACAACGGGTGCAGTCGCGCGCCCTTCAACATCAGGTAGCCGACGACGAGGCCACCAAGGTGGGTCATGTTGGCGACGCCGCTATTGCTGGCGAGCGACGAGTAGAAGGCGATGGCTCCCATGATCACCACGAAATATTTCGCCGGAATCGGGAACACCATGTACATGTAAATCGGTCGGTCCGGAAAGTAGAGGCCGTAGGCGAGCAGGAGTCCGTAGATCGCACCTGACGCGCCAATAACGACCGCGTGGCGAAGACTGGTGGCGACGTCGAGAGGGAGCAACGAAAACAGCACCGTCAGTGCCGCAGCGCCGATTCCGCAGGCCCCGTAGTACTTCACGAAGTAGCGGGTGCCCCAGATGCGTTCGAGTTCGGTGCCGAACATCCACAACGCCAGCATGTTGAACAGCAGGTGGACCAGTCCACCATGCAGGAACATATAGCTGCCGAGCTGCCAGATGGCGAAACGCTCGAGCACCATCCACGGTTGCAGGCCAAGGTAGGCGGTGATGTCGCTGGTGAGGTTCTGCGCGAGGAACAGGGCGACGTTCGTGCCGATGATCAGCTGCAGCGCCGGCGACAATGGGCCCGGCCCGAACGACATCGACGAACGGGACGGCGCGTAGGACCTGGGCATGACGGCTGAAAAATCGTATCACGCGCCGGTCGCCCTGAAGGCGTTACGGTGGCGTTGGCGAGCGCATGGACCCCAGTCGGCGCCTGGCCGAGCGTATCGCGTCGTTGATCTCACGGATGCCGAGCACCGGGCCTGACAGCGCGAGGACGATGAGTCCGGCAACGATGGCGAGCAACACCCGCGTGGCTTCAGACGGCAGGCCGTGGCCGGGTAACGCCTGGCGCAGGCCCTCGAGCGTCCCGTACACCGCCGCAGCCATCACCGCCGACGCCGCCAGTGCCTTGCCCAGCGTGGTGGCGAGCGCACCAAAGTCGAACTGTCCGAGGTGCCGCCGCAGCAGGATCAGGAGCACACCGCCATTGAACAGCGCGCAGATGGCTGTTGTGAGGGCGAGGCCGCTGAAGCCGAGCAGGCGGACGAGCACCAGGCTCAGTCCCACGTTCAGACCAATGGTGGCCACACTCACCATCACTGAGATGCGACTGCGACCCAGCGCGTAGAACACCGGCGACGAGATGCGGGCTGTCGCATACCCCACCAGCCCGATCGCATAGCAACGCAACGCCGTCGCCGTCGCCAGCGTATCAGACGGCAGAAACCGGCCGCGTTCGAAGAGCAATTGCACGATGTCGTCGGCCAGGATGAGCAGACCGATGGTGGCGGGAATGTTGACGACCAGCATCAACCCGATGCCGCGTCCCACCGTCCTGGCAATCGCGGCGTGGTCGTGGCTGGCCGCGTGTCGCGCCACGGTTGGCAGCACCGCCGTTGCAATCGAGACACCGAACAGTCCAATCGGCAGATAGATCAACCTGAACGCATACTGCAGCCACGACACCGTGCCGACGCCCTCGTAGGTGGCCAGCTGCGTCGTGATGAACAGGTTGATCTGGGTGGCGGCGATGCCAAGCGTCCCAGGGCCCATCAAGAGCAGAATCTGTCGAAGTCCAGGGTCGCGAAGGTCGAGCCTGGGAGTGAAGCGGAATCCTTCGCGGCGTAGCGCCGGCCATTGCACGGCAATCTGGCCGACACCGCCTACAAGGGTGCCGATGGCCAGTATGGCGATCGGCGGCTGACCGAGCCAGGTGACGAGCGGTGTCAGCAACAGCAGGCAGAGCAGCGTCGCGACGTTGAACATCGAGGGGGCGAGCGCTGGCACGAAGTAGTGCCTGAGCGAGTTCAACATCCCCATGCAGGCGGCTGCGACCGCCGCCATGGTGAGAAACGGCAGCACCAGGCGTCCGAGGTAAATCGTCAGCTCGATCTTTCCTGGGACGTTCGCGAACTCCGGCGCATAGATGTTCACGATCGGACGGGCGAGGAGAATACCGAGCACCACGAACGCGCCGGTCACGAGGATCAGCGCGGTGATGACGTTGTTGGCCAGTCGCCAGGCGTCCGCTTTGCCTCGCTGCGCCAGATGCCGGGTGAAGGTGGGGACAAACGCCGCGCTCATCGCGCCTTCAGCGAACAGGTCGCGGACCAGGCTCGGTAACCGCAGCGCGACCAGGAACGCGTCCATCTCGTTGCTCGCCCCGAACATCGCCGCGAGCACCTGCTCGCGAACCAGACCGAGGATGCGACTGGTCAGGGTCGCGATCCCGGCCAGTCCGGCCGATCGGGCGATGCGTTCAGGAGGAAGAGGCTCTGCGTCCGGCGCGCGATCGGCGCCGGGCGTATCACGCGACATCAGCTAGCGAGCGAGGGCTTTTCTCACCAGTTCGTTGACAGCCTTGCCGTCGACCGTCTGTCCGGCGAGTCGAGCGAGGGTGGCCTTCATCACGGCGCCCATGTCCTTGGCCGACGTCGCGCCGGTGTCGACGATGGCTTCTCGCACCGCGCGCTCGATCGCCGCCGGGTCTGCGGCCGGCGGCAAGTACGACTCGAGCACCGAGATCTCGGCCGCTTCCTTGTCGGCGAGGTCCTGGCGCCCACCTTTGACGAACTGTTCGATCGAATCACGGCGCTGTTTGACCAGGGACACGACCACCTGCCGTGCCTCGGCGTCGTCGAGTGCGCGCGCCTTCTCGACCTCGCGATTCATCAGCGCCGCCTTGAGCATGCGCAGTGTGCCGAGTCGCAGCGTATCGCGAGCACGCATCGCGTCGGTGAGCGCGGCGCTGATGTCGTTGGCGAAAGACATGGGTGACGGATCCTTATACTGAAAAGCGATCAGAACTGCGGGTCGGGTCTGACTGGTGCCACTGGCGGCGTCGGCATCATCATGCCCGGGCGCGCGACGCCGACGGGCGTCGCCGGCATCGGTGTTGCGGTGTTCACCGGGACCGAGCCTGGCGCCGCAAGCGATCCGGGCGCGGCCGGACGTTGCGCTCCGGCGCCACCGGGCACGTCGTCATCGTCGCGCGGCGGAGGCGGTGCCGGACGCATCGGCTGAAACGTCGGCACCGGCAGGGTGGGGGGCGCAGCCGCGCGCGGCGCGCTGCTGGTGGGCACGATCAGAATGCGATCGAATCTCGAAAGCGATGGGTCGGCGACCACGCGTGGCGCGATGACATAGCCACTGGCTCCCCGCAGCAAAATCTCGAGCGCCTGCATTTCTGGCAGGCCTGCGAGCTCGAGCGTCAGTGGCGCTCCGGTGAGACGCTCGCCGTTGACGATCTTCGTCCGACCGACGCGAGCCCATTCCGACAGAATCTGTGCAACCGTGGCGTTCCTGGCAGAGATCGACACCTGCCCGCCTGCCATCGTGACCCGCACCTGCGCCGACGCGGCCGCGACGTTGAACGTCAGCGCCGAGACGAGGGCGAGCACGGCGGTGCGCATGGCGTCAGTATACGACTGCTACCGTGTCCGGAAGTGTCGAATGACGTCGTGCAGAATGTCATCCAGGGTATGCCGTGGCTCGTAGCCGATCATCGCGTGAATCTTGGCGAGGTCGGGGAGCCGTCGAGGCATGTCCTCGAAGCCCGACTCGTAGGCCTCATCGTAGGGCACCAGCTTGACGCGTGACGAGGAGCCCGTCAGCCTGATGACCCGATCGGCAAGCTCCTGGATGGTCACTTCCTCGGTGTTCCCGATGTTGATCACTTCGCCGACGGCGCGTGGTTCTTTCATCAGCGCGGTGAGGGCGCGGACGACGTCGGCCACGTGCGTAAACGAACGCGACTGTGTACCGTCGCCGAAGACGGTCACCGGTTCACCTGCCAGCGCCTGGCGCACGAAGTTTGGAATCACCATCCCGTACTGGCCGGTCTGGCGCGGGCCGACGGTATTGAAGAATCGGACGATGATGACCGGGAGCTTGCGCTCTTTCCAGTAGGCCAGCGCCAGGAACTCGTCGATCGCCTTGCTGCAGGCATAGGCCCAGCGATGCTTCGTCGTGGGGCCGAGCACGAGGTCGGACGTTTCGCGGAACGGGACGTTGTTGCTTTTGCCGTAGACCTCGGATGTCGACGCGACGACGACCAGCTTCTTCTTCTTGTTGGCGTGTTTGAGTACCACTTCGGTGCCGTGCACATTCGTCTCGATGGTGTGCACCGGCTGTTCGACGATCAGCTTGACGCCGACGGCGGCGGCAAAGTGGAAGACCACGTCCGCGGCGTCGATGAGTTCGGCGAGCAGCGGTTCGTTGTCGACCGAATCGATATGGTAGTGAAAGCCGCTGCGTCCCTTGAGATGACGGATGTTCTCAATCGATCCAGTCGAAAGGTTGTCGAGTACCTGCACTTCGCTGCCGGCGTCGAGCAGCGCTTCTGCCAGGTGCGATCCGATGAATCCTGCTCCGCCTGTAATGAGTACGCGCACGTTCAGTCCTTGTGAAAATCCGCTACCGCCGCACACACCTCGGCGAGGTCGGCATCGGTGAGTGCGGGATGCATTGGAAGCGACAGTAGTTCGTCACACGCGACCCGTGCCGCCGGACAGACCGCCGCCACCGCGGCCAGCGCCGGCTGATCGGGGATGGCGATGGGATAGTGCACCAGCGTTTCGATCCCTCGATCGCGTAGATGCTGCTGCAACGCGTCGCGATGCCGGCTACGGACGACAAACAGATGATAGACGTGGCCGCCATCGAACTGTGGCGGCACGCGCGTGCTCGTGGTGGCGAGTGCCGCGCGGTAGGCCGCCGCCAGGGCGCGTCGCCGATCGGTCCACGCCCGCAAGCGCGCCAGTCTGACGCGAAGAATCGCCGCCTGCAGCTCGTCGAGCCGTGAGTTGATCCCGGCTTCCTCGTGCCGATACCGGCGGCTCTGTCCACCGTTGCGCAGACGCGCGATGCGAGCCGCAAGGTCTGGATCGTTGGTGATCACGGCACCGCCGTCGCCGAGCGCGCCGAGATTCTTCGTCGGATAGAAGCTGAAGGCACCGGCGCTTCCCAGGGTGCCGACCGCCTGTCCGTTGGCGGTGGCCAGATGCGCCTGGCAGCAGTCTTCGACGATCGCCAGACCATGGCGATCGGCGATCGCGCGGAGCGCTGTCATGTCTGCCGCCTGGCCATACAGATGTACCGGCAGGATGGCACGCGTGCGCGGCGTGATGGCGGCTTCGACAGCGGCAGGGTCGATGGTCAATCGTTGCGGGTCGATGTCGGCGAATACCGGGCGGGCTCCGGCCATCAGAATCGCCAGCGTCGAGTACGCCGCTGACAGCGGTGTGGTGATCACGTCGTCGCCTGCGCCGAGGTTGAGCGCCCGCAGGATCAGCAACAGGGCATCCGTGCCGTTGCCGACGCCGACAGCATGACGCGCCCCGGATGCGGCGGCGAACTCACCTTCGAAGCGTTCCACTTCGGGTCCGAGAATGAACCAGCCGCTGGCGAGCACGCGCTCGATGGCCGCGCGAACATCCGCTGCCTCTTCGTGGAGGCCAGGCGCACTGCAGGGAATGCGAACCGCCGTCATGCCAGCCCCTGGGACGCCGACGCGTCGACGTAGCGGTCGAAGTGACGGCGATAGAACTCGATGGTGCGCATCAGTCCGGCCTCGAGGCGAGTCTGTGGTGTCCAGCCGGTGACGCGGGCAAACTTCGACGAATCCGCGTAGAAGTCGCCGATGTCGATCGCCTTTTTCTCGGCGGGCCAGGCCACGTACTCGACGCGACCGCTACCAGCCACCGAAACCAGCAACGTGGTCAGATCGCGATGGCTGATCGGGCGCTCGCCGCCGATGTTGAAGACCTCACCATTGCACGCGTCGTCGGCGCCGGCCCGCAGGAACGCGTCGGCCGCATCGTCGACGAACACGAAATCGCGCAGTTGCGATCCATCGCCGTAAATCTGGATGGTGCGATCTTCGATGGCGAGCCGCAGGAACCAGCCGATGAAGCCTTGACGATTGTGGCGAATGAGCTGGCGTGGCCCATAGACGTTGGTCAGCCGCAACGAACAGGCGCGCACGCCGAAGACGTTGTTGTAGACCAGGTGGTAGTACTCGCCGGCGGCCTTGTTGATGCCATTGACATCGGTGGGGCGGACCAGATGCGATTCGGAGACGGGCAGTGAATCGGGCCGGCCGTAGATCTGGCGCGTGCCGGCGTAGACGACTTTGGCGCGCGGGTTGTTATAGCGACAGGCCTCGAGGATCGTCAACTGGCTGCGGCAGTTGATCTCGAGGTCCGAGTACGGGTCGCGCATGCTGTCGATGTGACTCACCTGACCCGCGAGGTTGAAGATGACCTCGCACTCGCGGACCAGGTAGTTCATCGTGCTCTGCTGGCGCACGTCGGCGATGTTGACGCGCAGCCGATCCGCGATACCGTCGATGTTGAACAGATTGCCGCCGTAGTCGGGAATCAGCGAATCCACGATCAGGACGTTGGCACCCAGTGCCACCAACTGGTGCGCGAGACAACTGCCGACAAAGCCCAATCCGCCCGTAATCATCACGCGGCGGCCACGATAGAAGTTCTGGTAGTCGAGGTTCATCGTGCCGCCTTTCGACTGCGCGACGGACGCGCGATGAGTCGCCACGGCGTAATCGCGGACTCGATCAGGACGGCGCGTGACACCTTCGATTCACCCTCCCGTCGCTCGACGAACGTAATTGGCACCTCGGCGATGCGGCAACCGCGCCGCGCCGCCACGAACAGCATCTCGACAAGGAACGAGTATCCGTCAGAGAAGAACTCGTCGAGCGGGAGCCCTGACATCGCCTCTCGTGTCCAGCACCGGTAGCCGGACGTGCAGTCGCGCGCGCGTAGCCGGGTGACCGTGCGAATGTAGACATTGGCGACCCGGCTCAGGATCCGCCGTCGCTTTGGCCAGTTCACGATCTCGCCGTTCGGCACATAACGTGAGCCGATCACGACATCGGCCCGGGTCGATGCGGCAATGAGCTCCGGCAACTGACGCGGATCGTGTGACAGGTCGGCGTCCATCTGGCAGATGACGTCGACAGGCTCACGGATCGCCTGCTTCATGCCGTCGATATACGACCGTCCGAACCCGCGCTTACCGGTGCGGTGCAGCACCTGCACGCGCCCAGGGTAGCGACGCGCCAGACCGTCGGCGACCTCGCCTGTGCCGTCTGGTGACTGGTCGTCCACGACCAGCACGCGCACGTGGTCGTGCGCCATCAAGCCTTCGACCAGGACCGGCAGGTTCGCGCGTTCGTTGTACGTTGGAATCACGACCAGGGCCGATCGGCTCATGCCCGCGGCCTCTCGAAGCGCAGCGACGCGATCTGCTCCGAGACGAGTCCGATCAGGAGAATCACAACACTCGACAGAATCAGCAGCACGGATGAATTGGTGACGTGCGACTGCGTCGCGATCGTCCACAACGCGTAGACGGCGCCGGCCGAGAATGTGGCCACACTGATGGGGACGAAGATGCGCAAGGGACTGAAGATAGTAATCACTTTCAGGAGGATCAGGAAGAATCTGGCGCCATCTCGCCCGAGCCTGATCTTCGACAGTCCCTGGCGTTGCGCTGCCTCGATCGGGACGAAGGCCACGCTGTATCCGGCTTTGATGAATGACAGCGTCGTTGTCGTCGGTGTTGAGAAGGTGTTGGGGATGAGGTGCAGGAACTCCAGCATGCACTCGCGCCGTGCCGCGCGAAAGCCCGACGTGAGGTCGGGAATTGCGCGCCCGGTCAGATACGATGCCAGCGTGTTCAGGGCCGCATTGCCGAATCGCCGTCCGGCTGTTGCCTGTGACGATGCCGACCGCGCGCCAACGACGAGTTCATAGTGCGCCAGAGGCGCAACGATTCGCAGCGTGTCATCGACGCGATGCTGGCCGTCGGCGTCGACAATCAGGACGAAATCACCCGTCGCCAGGCGCAGCCCGCTCTTGACCGCTGCGCCGTTGCCTTTGTTGTAGGGGTGGGTAACGACACGGGCGCCCGCGGCCGCGGCCTCGCTCCCGGTGTTGTCGGTCGACCCATCGTCAACCACGATGATTTCGCGCCACGACGCCGCGTCGCGCAGGGCCGTGACGAGAGGTCCAATGCTGCCGGCCTCGTTCAATGCCGGCACGATCACCGACGTGGCGTCAGAAATAGACATCTGGGAAACCGTAAATCGTACTCCAGACCGGGTGTCGGTCTGGTGCCTGAAGGCGGCTCATCCGCCAGATTCGGGCCGATGCGGCCAGCGGTGGTAGTGGCCCATTGATAACTTGGCACGCAAGGCGATCAAAAGGCAAAAATTTGACGTAACTTACTGAATCATTTCCTTTTGCGGTTGACACCCCCTGGTCGCTCTTTTACTATCCTCGTGGAAAAAAGTGGCTGGAAGTGGTCCAAAAGTGAGGCCCCGTGCTTAGGGGGAACGCGCCTGCGCGGATCGACGAAAAAGGGCGGCTGAAGGTCCCGAACGCCTTCCGATCGCTCGTGGAGTCGAAGTACGGCCGCGAGCTCTTCATCACGAGCCACAACGGTGACTACGCCCGCATCTACCCCATGCCTGTGTGGCTCGAGATCGAGCAGCGTCTGGCTGCGATGCCTGCCGCGCACCCATCTCGGGCGCGATTTCTCGAGCGCATCAGCTATTTCGGCGCGCAGGGCGAACTGGATGCTCAGGGCCGCGTGCTCATCCCGTATCGACTGCGTGAGTCCGCGACGATGAACGGCGACGTCGATGTGCTGGGCCAGGTGAACTACCTGGACGTCTGGAACCACGATCGATTCCTGTCGAAGCTGCAGCGCGAACCGTTCACCGATGACGACGCGCGCGCGCTCTCGGAGTTTGGCATTTGAGCGCCCATGTCTCCGTGCTGCCCGCCGAAACGCTGTTCTATCTGCGGCCGGCTCGCGGTGGACTGTACATCGATTGCACGGTCGGCCTCGGCGGTCACACCCGCGCGTTGCTCGAAGCCGGGGCGTCGCGGGTGATCGGCTTCGATCGCGACGTCAACGCGCTGGCCATGGCCAGGGAAACGCTGGCGCCGTGGGCCGATCGGGTCGAGCTGGTGCACGCGGACTATCGCTCGCTCGACGATGTACTCGACGCCCGTGGTGTCGGGCAGATCGACGGTGGGCTTGCGGATCTTGGCGTGTCGTCGATGCAACTCGACATGGCCGGCCGCGGCTTCAGCTTTCTTCGTGACGATGCGCTCGACATGCGGATGAATACGACCGAGGGGCCGACGGCCGCAGATCTGGTCGCCACCGCAGGCGAGCGTGAGCTGGCCGACGCGATCTACACCTTCGGGGAGGAACGCTTCTCGCGGCGTATCGCCCGCGCCATTATCGACGCGCGAGCCGATGCGCCAATCGAGACGACCGGCCGTCTGGCGACGATCGTCCGCCGCGCCGTGCCGCACCGTGGCTACCAGCGAATCGATCCGGCGACGCGCACCTTCCAGGCACTGCGGATCTGGGTCAATCGCGAACTTGAAGGTCTCGATCGCTTCATCGAAGCCATGATGCGCCGCCTGGTGGTGGGCGGGCGGTTCGTGGCGATCAGTTTCCACTCCCTCGAAGACCGCATCGTCAAGCACACGTTGCGGGCGCTCCAGCAGGGGAGCGATGTCGCGATCACCGTGCTGACCAAGAAGCCGATCACCGCCAGCGACGCCGAACTCGACCTCAATCCGCGCGCCCGGAGCGCCAAGCTTCGCGCCGCCGAACGGGTGGCCTGATGGCTGAATCCTTCGAATACGCGATCAAGAAGGACGTTCGTAACAATCCGATCGTTCGCGAAGTGGACGAAGCACGTCAGCGCGGCTTGTGGAAATCGGTCGGTGTCGCGGCGGCGCTGGTTTTGATGCTGTTGTTCTGGGCCGGCCGGCACTTCGAGTTCATCCGCCACGGTTATCGACTTGAAGAGCTGCAGAAACAGATGGCCGTCGAAGAAGAGACCGCCCGTCGTCTGCGGCTGGAGATCGAAACGCTGCGGTCGCCGCAGCGCATCGAGCGGATTGCCATCGACAAGTTGCACATGGTCTCGCCGTCGCGCGAAGAGGCGATCGTCATCGAACGCGTCGTTCCGGCCGATCCTCCGGCCCGCTCTGTGGTGGCACGCCGGTGATCGAGCGGTTGCGACAGGCGGTGAACCGCCACACGCCCCACACCGTGGAGCGCACCAGCGTGGCTGCGCCGGCAGGCTGGCGTCAGACGATGAAGCGTCGCCTCAGCGTCGCCGCCGTGATTCTCATGGCGTGGGCGATCATCATCGAGGGGCGGCTGGTACACCTGCAGGTGCTCCAGCACGACGAACTCGTGGACCGTGCGACCCGTCAGCAGTCGAACACCAAGAAGCTGCCGGCCAAGCGTGGAGACATCCTCGACCGTCGTGGCCGGGTGCTGGCGACCAGCGTGGATGCCGATTCCATCGTGGCGGTGCCGAATGAGATCGCCGATCCGGTGAACACGGTCGCCAAGCTGTGCGCCGCATTTCGCGACTGCTCGGCCAAGGAACGTCAGGAGCTGATCGAGCGGTTCAGGAACGGCAAGAGCTTCGCCTACGTCCGGCGTCAGGTCGCCGACGACCAGGCCGCGCGCGTCAAGGCGCTCGCGCTCGAAGGCATCGGCACGTTGAAAGAGAGCCGCCGCTTCTTCCCGAAGGGTTCGCTGGCGGCGCATGTCATTGGCTACGTTGGCATCGAGAATCGCGGTCTGGGCGGCACCGAGGCCGCGTACGACTCGCAGATCCGCGGCAAGGATGGGCAGGCGATCGTGTCGACGGATGCCCGTCATCACGCGTTCAACAGGCTCGAGAAGGCACCGACGACCGGCTCCACCATCGAGCTGACCCTCGACGAGTACCTGCAGCACATCGCTGAACGTGAGTTGCGCGCGGGCGTGCTGGAGAATCGCGCCATCGGTGGCAGCGTCGTGATCATGGATCCGCGCAGCGGCGAGATCCTCGCGATGGCCAACGAGCCGACGTTTGATCCCAACGACTATCGCGCCGCGTCGGAGTCGGCACGCCGCAATCGCGCCGTCCAGGACCTCTATGAGCCCGGCTCGACATTCAAGATCGTCACGGCGTCCGCCGCGCTCGAAGAGAAGGCGATGCCGCTCGACAGCATGATCGACGCCAGTGGCGGCCACATCAACATCGGTGCCCGACTCGTGACCGACACGCACGACTACGGCGTGCTGTCGTTCACGGATGTGATTGTCAAGTCGAGCAACGTTGGCGCGATCCGCATCGGCTTCAAGCTCGGTACCGATCGCCTGAGCGACTACGTCCAGCGTTTCGGATTCGGCCGTCCGATTTCCCCGGACTTTCCCGGTGAGAGCCCAGGTATTGTGTGGGATCGCGCGAAGTGGACCGATAGCGCGCTGGCCTCGGTCTCGATGGGCTATCAGGTCGGCGTCACCCCATTGCAGATGGCGACGGCGTTCAGTGCCGTGGCCAATGGCGGTGAATTCATCGAACCCAGGGTCGTCCGAGCCGCCTATCGCAATGGCCGGCGCTACGAAGTGAAACCCAAGACCCTGCGTCGGGCGATCTCGGTGAAGACCGCCGCGACCATGACGACGATTATGGAGCAGGTCGTCGAACGTGGCACTGCAACGCTGGCGCAGATTCCCGGCTACACCATCGCCGGCAAGACCGGTACGGCCAACAAGCTGCTCAACGGACGCTACTCGAGCGATACCTACGCGTCGTTTGCCGGGTTCCTGCCCGCCAACGATCCGGCAGTGACGATCGTCGTGATGCTCGATGCGCCGCGAGGACCAAATGGCCACTTCGGTGGGCCCGTGTCGGCGCCAATCTTCCGGCGCATTGCCGAAGCGACGCTTCGCTATCAAGGCGTGGCTCCGACCGTCAACCCGGCGCCGCCGGTCGTCGTCGCGCGCGCCGACGCCAGCGTGCCGTCGCCGAACCTGATCGCGAGGGTCGACGAAACAATCGCGACCCCTGCCGTGGCTGATACCCCGGGCACGGTGCCGAATCTGTACGGGCTCAGTGCCCGCGAGGCCACCCGCAAGCTCGTCAAGGTGGGGATGTCGGCGCGGTTGTCAGGCGACGGCTTCGTGGTATCGCAGCAGCCGGCGGCAGGCGAGCCGCTGGCCGAAGGCACCGAGTGCCGGCTCGTGCTGGCGCGTGGCCCGATTCGTCAGAGCGCGGCCAGCCAGCCATGACCTGGACCGATCTGCTTTCGGCGCTGCGCACCCACGGACTGCTCCGTCTGCGTGCGGAGGACGACGCGCTGTCGCTTTCAGAGCCGCTCACGGGCGTGAGCTATGACTCGCGACGCGTGCAGCCCGGCCACGTCTTCGTCGCGCTCAAGGGCCAGCACGTCGACGGCGCAGCGTTCGCCCAACAGGCCATCGACCGCGGTGCCATCGGCATCGTCTCGACCTCGCCACGGCCGGCCGACAGTCGAGTGGCCTGGGCGTCGGTGAACGACACGAGGCTGGCGCTGGCTCATATCGCCGCGGAATTCGCCGGGCATCCAAGTCGAGAAATGCGCGTCATCGGTGTCACCGGGACCAATGGCAAGACGACGACCGCGCACTTGATCGCCGCGATCTTCGAGGCATCCGGTGCGCCGTGCGGCTTGCTCGGTACGGTGGGGAATCGCGTCGGCCAGGAAGTGCGCGAAGCCACGCACACCACGCCGGAGGCGCCCGACGTTCAGGCCCTGCTCCGCGACATGGTGGATCGTGGTTGCGGGGCCTGTGCGATGGAGGTGTCCTCGCACGCGCTCTCGCTCCAGCGCGTCGCCGGGATGACGTTCGCCGCCGGCGTCTTCACGAACCTGACGCGAGATCATCTCGACTTCCACGAAGACATGGAGGCCTACTTCCAGGCCAAACGCCGATTGTTCGAGATGCTCCCGCGCGATGCGCCGAGCCTGATCAATCTCGACGATCCCCGCGGCGCAACGCTTGTCGAGATGGCCGGTCGTCCGGTCACCTACGCCATCAACCGCCCCGCCGACATCACGACGGGACCGCTGTCGTTCTCGCTGGACGGACTGCGTTTCGACATTCGTACGCCGCGCGGTACGTTGCACGTGCGGTCGTCGCTGGTCGGCCGCCCCAATGTCTACAACATCCTCGCCGCGGTGGCGACGGCAACGGCGCTGGGGTTGTCGTTCGATGAGATCGAATCGGGCATCACCGCACTTGACGGTGTGCCCGGACGCTTTCAGGTCGTCTCCGGCCCGAAAGACGACGTCACCGTGGTCGTCGACTATGCCCATACCGACGACGCGCTCAGGAACCTCCTGGAAACGGCGCGTCCGCTGGCAGAAGGGCGACTCATCACCGTCTTTGGTTGCGGTGGCGATCGCGATCGTACCAAGCGTCCGCTGATGGGCGCCGTGGCCGGGCGGCTGAGCGACCTGATCGTCATCACGTCCGACAACCCGCGTAGCGAGGACCCTGCCCGGATCATCGAAGAGGTGCAGCGCGGCATTACGGCGGACACGAGGCGTGACACCGCCCAGCGGATCCTGACCGTCGTCGACCGCCGCGACGCGATCGCGAAGGCCATCGACACCGCGCGCGCCGGCGACCTGGTGCTGCTTGCCGGCAAGGGGCACGAGAAGTACCAGGTCATCGGCAGTCAGGTGCTGCCGTTCGACGATGTGGCGGTGGCGCGGGAAGCGCTCGCCATCAAACGTAGCAATTCCGGTGTCGTGTAACTGGAATGCTGTATCACCTGCTCTTTCCGCTGCACGACCGGTTCTCGGCGCTGAACGTTGTGCAATACATCACGTTCCGGACCGCCGCCGCGAGCCTCTCGGCGTTTGCCATCAGCCTGGTCTGCGGGCCAATCCTGATTCGCAAGCTGCGGGAATTCCAGATCGGCCAGGTGATCCGGCTGGAGGGTCCACAGAGTCACAAGACCAAGGCCGGCACGCCGACGATGGGGGGGCTGCTGATTCTCGTGGCCGCGCTCACGCCGACGCTGTTGTGGGCGAAGCTGGACAACCCGTACATCTGGATCGCCATGCTGTCGACGACGCTGTTCGGCGCGGTCGGCTTCGCCGACGACTATCTCAAGCTGACGCGTCGCAACCATCACGGACTGCGTCCTCGTTACAAGATGGGGTGGCAAATCGTGGTCGCGACGGCAGTCGGCCTCGTGCTGCTGTATCTCGCGCAGAGTGGCGCCTACAACACGCGACTGATTTTTCCGTTCTTCAAGCGGCTGATTCCGGAACTGGGCTGGTGGTACTTGCCGTTCGCGGTGTTCATGCTGGTGTCGATTACCAACGCCGTGAACTTTACCGACGGCCTCGACGGCCTCGCCATCAGCACGTTTGCGATCGCCGCCGCTGCCTACACGGCATTGGCGTATGTGACCGGCCATCGCATGCTGGCCGACTACCTGCTGATCGTGCGTTTCCCGCAATCGGGCGAGCTGACGGTCTTTTGCGGAGCGCTGGTCGGCGCCTCGCTCGGGTTCCTGTGGTTCAACTCATATCCCGCAGAGATCTTCATGGGCGACGTCGGATCGCTGGCGCTCGGTGCCGCGCTTGGGACGGTCGCCATCCTGATCAAGCAGGAACTGTTGTTCGGCATTGTCGGTGGTGTGTTCGTCGCCGAAGCACTGTCGGTGCTGCTGCAGATTTCGTATTTCAAGGCCACGGGTGGCAAGCGCATCTTTCGCATGGCGCCGCTCCATCACCACTTCGAGTTAAGTGGATGGAGCGAACCCAAGGTCATTACCCGTTTTGTGATCGCCGCCATTCTCTGTGCGCTGATGAGTCTGACGACACTCAAGCTGCGGTGACAGGGAGAGGAAGCGGCACGGCGTGAGTTTCAGCGTCGAAGGTCAGCGCGTGACGGTGGTGGGCGCCGCAAGAAGCGGCATCGCGGCCACCGACCTGCTCCTGAAAAAGGGCGCGCGCGTCAGGCTCTCTGAAAGTCGGAAAGTCGTCGAGGGCGCCGATCAGCTGATGGCGAGGGGGGTCGAGCTGGAACTGGGTGGTCACGAGCCGGCTGGTTTCGCCAGCGCCGACTTGATCGTCGTGAGTCCGGGCGTGCCGTTGGAGATGCCGGCCATCGCGGCCGCGCGGGCGCGCGGTGTGCCCGTGATCGGCGAGATGGAGCTGGCGTCGCGGTGGTTACAGGGACGGGTCATCGCCATTACTGGGACTAAAGGCAAGTCGACCACCACGGCGCTGACAGGGCGCATGCTGCAGGCGGCGGGGTATCACGTGACGGTGGGCGGCAATTTCGGCGCGCCGCTCAGCGCACAGGTGGAGGCCTCGACCACGCAGTCGCTTCACGTCGTCGAGGCCAGCAGCTTTCAGCTGGAAGCGATCGACACGTTTCATCCGTGGATTGCGGTGTTGATGAACATTTCGCCCGATCATCTCGATCGTCACCCGAGTGAGGAGGCGTATGGGCAGGCCAAGGCCAGAATCTTCGAGAACCAGACCGGCGACGACTGGTCGATCGTCAATGCCGACGATCCGGCCGCGGTCGCTCTGGCGTCGCGGACCCGGGCGCATCGGCGTCAGTTCTCGCGGCACCAGCCGCTGGCTGTCGGCACGGTGATCGAGGACGGCTGGATCGTGCAGCGGGGTCTGGGGGTCAAGCCACTGGTGCCGCTGGCGGCAATTCAGTTGCTCGGCCCGCACCTGGTCGACGACGTGATGGCGGCCGCCGCGGTCGCGACGCTCGCGGCTGTGTCATCGGAGGCGATGACCGCCGCGGTCGAAGGGTTTCGGGGGCTCGAGCACGCGATGGAACTGGTGGGCGTTCGTGGTGGTGTGCGATTCGTGAACGACTCGAAGGCGACCAACGTCGACGCAGCGCGGCGATCGATCGAAAGCTTCGACTCGGGTGTGGTGGCGATCGTCGGTGGCAAATTCAAGGGGGGCGACCTGGGCCAGCTGCGAAGCCCAATCGCTGCGAGGGCGAAAGCCGTCGTCGCCATCGGAGAAGCGGCGCCATTGGTAAAGGAGGCTCTTGAAGGTGTGGTGCCGGTGCATGGCGGCGGGTCGATGGAAGATGCCGTGCGGCGTGCCTATGCGTTGGCCGCGCCAGCGGGCGTCGTGCTGCTGGCGCCCGCGTGTGCGAGTTTCGACATGTTCAAGGACTACGCCGAACGCGGGCGGGCGTTCAGGGATGCGGCGCGGCGCGTCATCGAGGAAGGCGGAGCGCAATCTGGAACCTGACGAGTGTGAGCGGTGAGCCGTCGTCAGTCGGTCTTTCGCGACGAAGGATTGGCTGCTGGGAACACAGGCCTGCCCCGGCCTGTGAAGCTGGTGCCTTTGTCCAAGGCCGACTGACGACTGCTGACCGCTCACAGTATGTCGGACGAATGTGAGCGGAGCTTTATAGGCGGAAATGGCCAAGAAACTCAAATCCGACCAAACCTTGTTCCTGGCGACCATCCTGCTGGTCGGCCTGAGCATCGTCATGGTCTACAGCGCGTCTGCGGTGGTCGCGATGGAGCGATTCCAGCAGCCGTACATGTTTCTCATCAAGCAGACGTTGTGGGCGACGCTCGGTCTGGCCCTGCTCTGGCTGGTGATGCGTGTTGACTACCGCGTCTACCGCAACCCGGCGTTCATCTGGACGACGGTGGGCGTTGTCGTCGTGTGCCTGGTGGCGGTGTTGTTCAGCTCACCCATCAACAATGCCCGGCGGTGGTTCAGCATCGGCGGTCTTGGGATTCAGCCGTCGGAACTGGCCAAGCTGAGCGCGATCTTCTTCACGGCGGCGCTGCTCGAACGGCGCATGCATCGCATCAACGAGGTCAGCTATGCGCTGGCGCCGATCGCGATGGTTGTGGTCGGCTTCGTCGTGTTGATCATGCTCGAGCCTGACTTCGGCACCTCGGTCTCGCTGGCCATCATCGCTGGCGTCATGGTGTTTGCCGCCGGCCTCAGCTACACGTATTTACTGGCTGGCGTGCTCGCCATCCTGCCGGTCGTCGCCTACCTCGCCATCAGCGCGCCCTACCGTCTGAAACGACTGACGACGTTTCTCGACCCCTGGGCCGATCCGCTGGGCGATGGTTTTCAGATCATTCAGTCGCTGATTGCGGTGGGCACTGGCGGGGTGACAGGTCGAGGCCTGATGAACGGCGTGCAGAAGCTGTTCTATCTGCCCGAGCCCCACAGCGACTTCATCTTCGCGGTGATCGCTGAAGAACTGGGTCTGATCGGCACGACCGTGATCGTCATCTGTTTCTGCGTGGTGGCGTGGCGCGGCCTGCGCGTCGCGCTTCACGCCCCGGACAGCTTCGGCGCGTTCCTCGCGTTGGGCCTGACGACGATGGTCGCGGTGCAGGCGTTCGTCAACATGAGCGTCGTGCTCGGACTGGCACCGACGAAGGGGATTCCGCTGCCGTTTGTCAGCAGCGGCGGGTCGTCGCTGCTGATCAATCTGCTCGGTATGGGTGTGCTGCTCAACGTGTCGCAGCATGCGTCGACTGAGGCATGACCGCACGTCATGTCCACAGAGGCGCTTCGCGTGATCATTGCCGGTGGCGGCACCGGTGGACACCTGTTCCCCGGCATCGCGGTGGCGCGCGAACTGCTGGCACGCGACCAGGCCACGGCCGTGTCGTTTGCGGGCACGGCGCAGGGGATCGAGTCGCGCGTGGTGCCGCGCGAAGGGTTTGCGCTCGACCTGATACGGAGCCGTGGATTGAAGGGCCAGGGGCTGATGGATCGTGTGCGAGGCGCCGCGCGGTTGCCGGTGAGTTTGATCGACGCATGGGCCGTCGTGTCGTCTCGTCGCCCGCACGTGGTCATCGGTGTCGGCGGCTACAGCTCAGGACCGGTCGTGCTCATCGCGGCGTTGCGCCGGGTGCCGACACTGCTGCTCGAGCAGAACGCGGTGCCTGGCCTGACCAATCGGCTGCTGTCACGCGTGGTGCGGGCGGCAGCGGTGACCTACGAATCGACGAGGGAGTTCTTCGGGGATAAGGCGTTTGTCAGCGGCAACCCGGTCCGTTCGGAGTTCTTCGGAGGCGGTCAACGTGCAGCGGAAGCGAGGGCAGATGACACTCGATCCGGGGTCAGGGTCCTAGTCTTTGGCGGCTCTCAGGGCGCACACGCGATCAACGTGGCCATGGTGGCGGCAGCACCGCAACTGGCGGCCAGCGGCTCAGGTCTGCATCTCACGCACCAGACGGGAGAGCGGGACGTGGACATGGTGCGATCCGCGTATCAGTCGGTGGGGATCGAGGCGGAAGTAGCGCCGTTCCTGTACGACATGGGCCGCCGTCTGTTCGAGGCGGATCTTGTGGTCTGTCGGGCGGGAGCGACGACGCTGGCAGAGATCGCGGCCGCCGCGCGGCCGGCGATTCTGATTCCACTGCCGACGGCGACCGACGATCACCAGCGCCGCAATGCGGAGGTGCTCGGCGACGCCGGTGCGGCAGAACTGCTGCTGCAGAGCGATGCCAGTGGCGCGACGCTGGCGGCACGGATCCTGGCGCTGGCGGGCGACCGCGAGCGGCGGCAGACGATGGCGGTGGCGGTGAAGCGGTTCGCGAGACCGGATGCGGCGCGAACGATAGTGGACCGAGTCGTGGAGCTGGCGCGTGCTCGGTAAGACGCGGCGGGTGCACTTCGTCGGTGTGGGTGGCATCGGCATGAGCGGGATCGCCGAGTTGCTGGCGAACCTGGGATACGAGGTGACCGGTTCCGACCAGCGGCGCTCGGCGGTGACCGATCGCCTGGCCACGCTGGGTGTGCGGATCGACGAGGGGCACGCGGCGGGTCATGTGGTGGGCGCAGAGGTGGTCGTGGTGTCGTCGGCGGTGAAAGCGACGAACCCGGAGGTGCTGGAAGCGGCGCGACGACACATACCGGTCATACCGCGGGCCGAGATGCTCGCGGAATTGATGCGGCTGCGCTTCTCGATCGCGGTAGCCGGCGCGCACGGCAAGACGACGACGACTTCGATGATTGCGCTGATGCTCGAGCGTGCGGGACTCGATCCCACGGCGGTCATCGGTGGACGGCTGAGTGCCTTTGGCAGCAACGCCCGCCTCGGGCGCGGCGAGCTGATGGTGGCCGAGGCGGATGAGAGCGACCGATCGTTTCTGAAACTGTTTCCGACGATTGCTGTGATTACCAACATCGATCACGAACACCTCGAGAGCTACGGCAGCTTCGGCGAGCTGCAGCAGGCGTTCGTCGATTTCGCCAACAAGGTGCCGTTCTATGGCGCCGTCATCTGTTGTGCGGACGACGTGCATCTGTCGGCAGTCGTGCCGTCGATGACGCGTCGGGTCGTTCGTTACGGACTCACGACTGAGGCGGCCGACGTCAGCGCCACGCACATCGTGCTCGGGCCGCTATCCGTCTCAGCCATGGTGCACCGTCGGATTACTGGCGACACGACCGGCGCGACGTCGTCGCTCGGCCCGCTGTCGCTTCGGGTGCCCGGCCGCCACAACCTGTCGAATGCGCTCGCCGCGGTGGCGGTTGGCCTTGAACTCGGCCTCTCATTCGACCGGATCGCCTCAGGGCTCGCCGAGTTTCGCGGCGCCGAACGGCGGTTCGAAGTGAAAGGCGAACCCCAGGGTGTGCTGGTGGTGGACGACTACGGTCACCATCCGACCGAGATTGCCGCGGTGCTGGCGGCGGCACGCACGCTCGACCGGCGCATTGTCGTGGCGTTCCAGCCTCATCGATACACGAGAACCGCGGCGCTGCTCACCGAGTTCGGACCGGCGCTGGCTGCCGCCGATCACGTGGTGCTCACTGGCATCTATGCGGCGGGAGAAGAGGCCCTGCCGGGAGTGACGATTGAGGCGCTCGCAGACGCTGTGCGTCGCGATGTGTCTGCGCCGGTGGAGGTGGTCTCTGCCGTGGCCGATGTGCCCGTCGCGTTGGCGCGCATTGCCAGACCCGGCGACGTCGTCATCACGCTGGGTGCCGGATCGATCGGCGGCACGGCTGACGCGCTGGTGCGGCTGCTGGCCGGGGAGCGAGTGTCATGAGTCCGGTTGCGATTCCCGCCGACCGCCGCTTTCATCGGGCCCATGTCAAGCCGGCGCGTCGCCGCGGCCGCGTCAGGACAGCGCTGTGGCCGCTGGCCAAGTATGCGCTGCTGGTCAGTGTCGCGGTACTGGTGGCGTATCGCGGGCTTCTTGCGCTCTCAGACGCAGCGGTCCTTCGGGTCGATCGCATTCTGGTGCGTGGCAACACACGGACCTCGGCGGCGCAGATTCAGTCAGCTATCGGCGGTCTCCGCGGGCAGAATCTGCTGTTCACCGATCTCGAAGAATGGCGCCGGCAACTCGTGGCGTCGCCGTGGGTCCGCGATGCGGCCTTCAAGCGCACGCTGCCCTCCACGGTGGAGGTCGTCGTGTCCGAGCGTGAACCGCTCGGCATTGGTCGGGTCAAGGACCGGCTGTTCCTGGTTGACGAGCGAGGCAAGCTGATCGACGACTATGGCCCGCAGTACCGGGAATTCGACCTGCCGATCATCGACGGCCTGCAACCGGTCGATCGCATGGTTGAAGGCCCCGGGATCGATCCTCGCGGCGAACTGGCCGCGCGCGTGATTCTCTCGATTCGCGCCAGGCCGGCGGTCGCCCGGCACCTGTCGCAGGTTGATGTTACCGACCTCCACAACGCGGCGTTGATCGTCGACAACGATCCGGCGCTGATCTACGTGGGCGAGGAACGCTTTCTGGCCAGACTCGAGTCGTATCTGGGACTGGCGTCGACGTTGCGTGAGCGCGTCGACGACATCGACTACGTCGACCTCCGGTTTGACGATCGCATTTTCGTTCGCCCGTCGCGGGCGAAGGCGCTGCGGTTCGACAGTGGCGGCGTGCGGGCGAAGGCCACGCGCGCGTCGGTTGAAAAGCGTCGCAAGTAGTGGCATTCGAAGGGACCGGCGTGCCGGACCAGCGGAGGATGATTGGCGCGTAAAGAGCGATATCTGGTAGGACTCGACGTCGGGACGTCAAAGGTCACGGCCGTGGTCGGCGAGGTGCTCGAAGGCAAGGAGTTGCACGTCGTCGGCATCGGTGTGTCCGAGTCACGCGGCATCCGCCGAGGGGTGGTGGTCAATCTCGAGGCGGCCGTTGAGTCCATTCGCAAGGCGATCGATGACGCCGAGTTGATGGCCGGTGTCGAGATCGACACCGTGCATCTTGGCCTGTCGGGACCGCACATCAAGGGCTTCAACAGCCGTGGCGTGATCGCCGTCGCCGGCAAGAACCGCGAGATCACCCGTGAAGACGTCCGCCGTGCCATCGATGCCGCCAAAGCGGTGTCGTTACCGACCGGGCGAGAAATCCTGCACGTGTTGCCGCAGGACTTTGTCGTTGACGAGCAGGACGGCATTGGTGCGCCAGTGGGCATGACCGGTGCGCGGCTCGAGGTCAACGTCCACATCATCACTGGCAGCCAGAGCTCGACGCAGAACATCCTGGCCTGTGTCAACCGTGCCGGTGTCAACGTGGCCGAGACGGTGGTCGAGCAGCTTGCCGCGAGCGAATCCGTGATCACCGAAGACGAGAAGGAGCTGGGTGTCGCGCTGGTCGATATCGGCGGTGGCACCACCGACATCGCGATCTACGAGCGGGGCAGCCTGTGGCACACGGCCGTGGTCGGTGTCGGCGGTGACCACTTCACCAACGACATTGCCGTTGGACTCAGAACACCGGTGCCCGATGCCGAGAAGATCAAGCGCAAGTGTGGCTGTGCGCTGTCCGGCATGGTCGATGAGGACGAGACGATGGAAGTGGCGAGCGTTGGCGGCAGGAAGCCGCGCGTCATGGCGCGACGCATTCTCTCGGAGATTCTGCAGCCGCGCGCCGAAGAGATCTTTCATCTCGTGTGGGACGAGATTCGGCGGGCAGGCTACGAGAAGAGCCTCAACTCAGGCATCGTGCTGACGGGGGGCGGCGCCATTCTCGACGGCATGCCAGAGATCGCTGAACAGATTTTCGACCTGCCGATTCGCCGCGGCTGTCCGTCGGGCGTCGGCGGTCTGTCCGATCACGTCAACAGCCCGACGTTTGCGACGGCGGTGGGGCTGGTGCTCTACGGGCACCGGAACAGCGCCGGCGACGCATCGAAGGCGCCAGTCGGCGCGGGCGCGTTCGTACGCGCCGCCGGCCGATTGCGCGGATTGTTCAGAGAGTTCTTTTGATTGCAGCAACGACTTGCATGACAGGCGCGATGCCTGCATTGACACGGGAGCGTGAGTGATGGCCGATTTCCTGAAGACGCCGTTCGACAGTGGCGCCGGTGATGCCGCCGAATCCGGGCGTTTGCGGCTGCGCCTAGACGACGACCACTACTCGGGAGCGCGCATCAAGGTGATCGGCGTGGGCGGCGGCGGCAGCAATGCCGTCAATCGCATGGTGCGCGCCGGCTTCGAGGGCGTCGAGTTCATCGTCGCCAATACCGACCTGCAGGCGCTGAAGAACAACGCGGCGCCGGTCAAGATTCAGATTGGATCGAAGCTCACCAAAGGGCTGGGTGCTGGTGCCGATCCCAGCGTCGGGCGCGCCGCGGCGCTCGAGGACACCGACAAGATTCTGGCGGCGCTCGATGGTGCTGACATGATCTTCGTGACCACGGGCCTTGGTGGCGGCACGGGGACGGGCGCGGCGCCGGTGATCGCCAGCCTGGCCAGCGAGATCGGAGCGCTGACGGTCGCGGTGGTGACCAAGCCGTTCAAGTTCGAAGGCAAGAAGCGCCACCTTCAGGCTGAGCGTGGTCTCGAGGCGCTGCGCGATTCCGTCGATACGATCATCACGATTCCCAACGAGCGCCTGCTGAACATCATCGATCGGTCGACACCGCTGACTGACGCGTTCGGCACGGCCGACGATGTGCTGCGGCAGGCGATTCAGGGTATTTCCGACCTGATCCTCGTCTCGGGTCTCATCAACCTCGACTTCGCCGACGTCAAGACGATCATGTCGGGCATGGGGATGGCGATGATGGGCACGGGCATGGCCGAGGGCGAGGGCCGCGCCATCGAGGCGGCCAAGCGCGCCATCTCGAGTCCGCTGCTTGAAGGCACATCGGTGAACGGCGCGCGCGGCGTCATCATCAACGTGACCGGCGGCCCCGACCTGTCGTTGATGGAAGTGAGCGCGGCGTCCACGATCGTTCAGGAGGCAGCCGACGAAGACGCCAACATCATCTTCGGTGCCGTGGTCGATCCGTCCCTCAAGGGTAAGGTGAAGATCACGGTCATCGCCACCGGCTTCAATCCGGTCGATGCGGCGAGGCCGCTGTCCGGACATGCGCCCACGCCGTCCGACCTGTCGTTGTATTCCGAGCAGCAGATGAGAAATCGTGAGGCGCAGACGGCGAATGCCGCCAATGGGCAGCGCATCTCCATTTCTCGCCGCTCGTTTAACGACCTGCCGCTCGCCGTGGGCGGGAACCCTTCTGGCGCGGGTGGAGGGGTGCCGCTCGGCGCCTCCGACGCCGATCTCGAGGGCAATTCGAACTTCGACGTGCCCGCGTTCCTCCGCCGTCAGGAAGGTTAGCCGCGGCGGTCGCTGAGGCATGGGCGGACCGGCTCGTCCGGACGGCGGTGGTAGAGTAGATACACCCACCGTCGTCGCGAGCGCCGCCGGTGGAGCGTGAGCCAGCGAACGGTCGCCGGCTGTTCGTCCACCGTACCCGGTCGGCACGCTGGCGGGTCGTCAGCGTCGGTCGAGACCCATGAAGTCCTGGCAACAGCGCGAACGCGCACAAGAAACCCTCGCGAAAGAGATCGGCTACGTTCGGAAGCCGCATGGCGATCGTCTGCGTATCGCCCTTGCCTTTCCGAACACCTACTGGGTTGGCATGTCCAACCTTGGATTTCAGACCGTCTACAGCCTCTTCAACGCGCAGGATGACATCGTCTGCGAACGTGTCTTCCTGCCGCCGAAGCAGGAACTTGCTGAGATGCTGGCGGCGAAGACGCCGATCGTGACGCTCGAATCGCAAACGCCGGTCAGCGACTTCGACGTGTTTGCCTTCTCGGTGTCGTTCGAGTGGGACTACGTCAACGTGCTGACGCTGCTCCGCCTGGCCGGCATTCCGCGCTACGCCGCCGAACGCACCGATCGTCACCCATTGATCGTGATCGGTGGAGCCGTGACGTTCGTGAATCCCGAACCGCTGGCGCCGTTCGCCGACGTGATTGCCGCCGGCGAAGGCGAAGAACTGGCGCCGGCGTTCGAGCGCGCGTTCCGTGCCGCCACCGGCCGCGCCGAACTGCTGCGCCTGCTGGCGAAGTCACGCGGCTTCTACATCCCGTCGTTCTATGAGCCACGCTATGCCCTCGATGGCACGCTGGCCGGTTATTCGGTTGCCGATGGTGTCGACGCGCCGCTGCCCGTACGAAAAGCCGCCGTGAAGACCACCGATGCGCTCGACCCGCCGGTCACGCGGATCTTCACGCCCGACACCGAATTCGGATCACGGTTTCTCGTCGAAGTGGTGCGCGGCTGCGCGAACCTGTGCCGGTTCTGCTGGGCCGGTTACAACTATCTGCCCGTGCGCTCGTTTCCCGCTGACCGCATCCTCGAACTCGCCACCGCCGCGCGTGCGCACTCGAACCGTGCGGGGCTCGTGTCGATCGCGCTGTGCGATCATCCCGAGATCGACCGCATTCTGGCGCGCCTGCTCGAGATGGGCTACATGATCAGCCCGGCGTCACTGCGTCTCGACGACCTCACCGAGTCGATCGTGACGACGCTCAAGAACAGCGGTGAGCGAAGCATCACGATTGCGCCCGAGGCCGGATCCGATCGCTTGCGCCGCGTCATCAACAAGACCGTCACCAACGATGAGATTCTTGACCGTTCCGAGCTGATTTTTGCGAACGGCATCGAGAACCTGAAGCTGTACTACATGATCGGTCTCCCCACAGAAACAGACGATGATCTCGTGGCGATTCGCGATTTGACGCTGCAGATGCGCGACCGGATGCTCAAGCATGCACGTTCGCGGGGGCAGATCGGACGCATCGTCGGCAGCGTCAACCCGCTGGTGCCCAAGCCTGGTACCGCCTACCAGTGGATCCCGATGGAGGATCCGAAGGCGGTAGATCGTAAGATCAAGCGCCTGCGCACGCTGATGAGCGACATCGACAACGTGTATTTCAACATCAAGTCTGAGCGCCATTCGTACTTCCAGGCACTGCTGTCGCTTGGCGATCGTCGTGTGGCCCCGGCCATCGAAGCCGCCGAACGGAACGGCCAGAACTGGCGCGCGGCGGTCGAAGAGGCCGGTGTCGATGGCGACTTCTTTGTCTTTCGCGACCGAACGAACGACGCGATGCTGCCCTGGGACATCATTGACGGCGGTATGAAGACGTCGTTCTTCAAGTCCGAATACCAGAAATCGCTGCGTGAAGAGTGGACGCTTCCGCCCAAGCGCGCGCAGGAGAACGCCCGTCTGCTTCCGGTGATTCAGTAGCCGTCGCTAGCTGGCGATGGCGGCACGTTCTTCGTAGTCCTGAAACGCCTCCAGAATCAGATCGCGCACCGTGTTCTGCGCCGTCGTGTCGACGATCGGACGGAGCAGCGCAAAGCTACGCCGCTCGCCGTTCACGCTGTACTGACGCGCCGGAAACGTGACATTGCGGCCCCCGCCTCCACCGCGTCGTTCCCAGATCGCGAAGCCAATCAGCTTCAGCCCTGCGAAGGGGCCATCGTTGAAGTGGATTTCGGCGTCTGCCAACTTGCCCGGAGGGTTTCCCTTGTCGTTCGGCGTGATCTTGATGGTCATTGCATGCTCCTCGATGCTTCAGTCCGTGTTGTTCTGGCGCCTGGCGTCGAACGGTTGGACTGATATCAAAGGCAGTACCCATCGCGGGGCGACCACCGGTGTGCGCTCAACTCCATGTGCGGAGAGGGGTTGTGGCCGTCAAGCCGCGGAGGGCCGGTGAGAGAGGTCGAACATGGTGCGAGAAACGCCAACCGTCGTTGACGGCCGGTGGGATTGAGGGCGCTGACGTCAGCGCAAGAGCAGCACCTGCGCCATGGCGAGCGCGTCAGAGTGCGTGATGGTCAGCAAGGAGGAGCTTGCGCCGATTGCCGCGAGTCGTCGCGCTGCGCCGTCATGAAAGTGCAATCGCGGTGGCCCACCTGTTCGTACCACCTCGACGCATTTCCAGAGCACCTCGGGCGTGTGCCCGGTGCCGAGCGCCTTCATCGCGGCTTCCTTCGCGGCGAAGCGTCCGGCAAAATGAATTGCAGGGTAGCGACGTCGTTGACAATACGCGATCTCGCCTTCGGTGAACACGCGGCGGAGGAAGCGTTCGCCGAAGCGTTCAATGGAGGCGGCGATCCGGGGAATGTCGGTCGCATCGAGCCCCAGACCGATGATGTTCGACATGGAAGACATGATACTGCCGGCTCCTGACCCGTCCTTTGAGTGGCGCTCGACGCCATCCGGGCCAGCGCTC